>NZ_FMDK01000783.1 GCF_900091995.1 Streptomyces sp. MnatMP-M17 | reverse complement strand
CGACAACCCACCATCAGCCACACCCGGTCCTCCCGGACCGCCTCACATTCTTAGGGAGCCACCGTGACCGACGCCCGACCCGACGCGACCGACCAGCCCGACAAGGCCGGCCGGCCAGACCGGACCGATGGGGCCCTGGCCGCCGAACTGCTCGCGCTCGCCCTGGAGGCGGCCCGCCGGGCCGGTGAGCTGCTGCGCGACGGCCGTCCCGACGATCTGGCCGTGGCCGCCACGAAGTCCAGCCCCATCGATGTCGTCACCGAGATGGACATCGCCGCCGAGAAGCTGATCACCGGCCATCTCGCCGAACACCGCCCGGACGACGGCTTCCTCGGCGAGGAGGGCGCCAGCTCGGCGGGCAGCAGCGGGATCCGCTGGGTCATCGATCCGCTGGACGGCACCGTCAACTATCTCTACGGACTGCCCACCTGGGCCGTCTCGATCGCCGCAGAACGCGACGGCGAGACACTCGTCGGCGTCGTCGAGATCCCGATGCGGCGCGAGACCTTCCGCGCCGTGCTCGGCGGCGGAGCCTTCCTCAACGACCGGCCGGTCCACGGCCGGCCCGCTCCGCCGCTGGAGCGAGCCCTCGTCTCGACCGGTTTCAACTACGTCACCACCGTCCGCGCCCATCAGGCCGCGGTCGCCCAGCGGCTGATCCCGCGGCTGCGCGACATCCGGCGCGGTGGCTCGGCGGCGACCGATCTCTGCGATGTGGCGGCGGGCCGTCTGGACGGCTACTACGAGCGCGGGCTGCATCCCTGGGACCTCGCGGCCGGCGATCTCATCGCCCGTGAGGCGGGCGCGCTCACCGGAGGCCGCCCCGGCGCCCGGCCGGGCTTCGATCTCACGGTGGCCGCGGCCCCGGGCGTCTTCGAACCGCTCCAGGCCCTGCTGGACGAGTACGGCGCCTGGCACGACTAGGCCCTGTGTGTGGCATACGGAAGGGCCCCGGCGCCGTCCCCACGGCATCGGGGCCCTTCTCTGTAGGTCGCTACGGCTCTTTTCACATGGGTACGGTTCGGGCCCCGCGAAGAATCTGTGGCAGCGGGGCCGTACGGCTGAGGAGTGCGGGTCAGGCGCTCGCGGCGCCGACCTCCACGCCATGTTCGGCCGCGAGCCGGCGGAGGTCTTCCAGCTCCTCCTGATCGACGTCCACAAGGAAGTCGTCGCCCGTCTCCCGGGCTCGGTTGAGATCCGTTTCCGTGGCCTTTATACGCTGTAGAAGCCCGGCGGTGAACGCGTCCATTGCGCCCCCTCGTCGTGGGTCAGTGGCACGGGGGTGTGCCGACGGCGGGTAGATCACGCACCCACTGCCTCTGGATGACAGAAAGGGTGTGGCGTGCCACAAACAGGGCGTGATCTCGGGTGTGAAGTCGTCTTCCCCAGGGTCCGACTTCGAGAAACCTCAACGACTCAAACAATCCGTTCCATTCCCGGCCGCCCCAGGTCCCCCCGGCATCGTCTTACCGCCGGTTTATGGCCCGGACGGGCAGGATGGGCCCGCACAGCCAGTGCTACAACCTGCCCCGACCACGGGTGACAGGGCCCAGAGGAAGGAAAGCGACGTGCGTGTACTCGTCGTCGAGGACGAGCAACTGCTCGCCGATGCGGTGGCCACCGGACTGCGCCGGGAGGCCATGGCCGTCGACGTCGTGTACGACGGCGCCGCCGCCCTGGAGCGCATCGGGGTCAACGACTACGACGTGGTGGTGCTCGACCGCGATCTCCCTCTCGTCCACGGCGACGACGTCTGCCGCCGGATCGTCGAGCTCGGGATGCCCACCCGGGTCCTCATGCTCACGGCCTCGGGCGATGTCAGCGACCGGGTGGAAGGGCTGGAGCTGGGCGCGGACGACTATCTGCCCAAGCCCTTCGCGTTCACCGAGCTGATCGCCCGGGTGCGGGCCCTGGGACGGCGTACGACCGTGCCTCTGCCGCCCGTCCTGGAGCGCTCCGGGATCAAGCTCGATCCCAATCGCCGTGAGGTCCTGCGGGACGGCAGGGAGATCCAGCTCGCGCCCAAGGAGTTCGCGGTGCTGGAGGTGCTGATGCGCAGCGAGGGCGCGGTGGTCTCGGCCGAGCAGCTTCTGGAGAAGGCCTGGGACGAGAACACCGATCCGTTCACCAATGTCGTACGGGTCACGGTCATGACGCTGCGCCGCAAGCTCGGCGAGCCGCCCGTGATCGTCACGGTGCCCGGCTCTGGCTACCGGATCTGATTGCCCGTGGCAACCACCCCGCTGCCGCCCGCGGCACCTCCGAAGCCCACCTGGGACCCGCGCAGGCCCGACCAGGCGCTGCCCTGGGTGCGCCCGACCATCCGCATACGTCTCACGCTGCTGTACGGCGGGATGTTCCTGATCGCCGGCATCCTGCTGCTCTCGATCATCTATCTGCTGGCCGCGCAGGCCCTGCACGTGGGCAGTGAGCTGCCCTTCAAGATCGTGACCGGCAAGGTGAGCAGCGAGGTCTGCAACTTCCCGAGCCAGGCGCCGCCCGAGCAGTTCAATGCGGCCATGAACAGCTGTGTCAACCAGCAGCGCAAGCAGGCGCTGGACGATCTGCTCAGCCGCTCCCTGTTCGCCCTGGTCGGCCTCAGCGTCATCGCCTTCGCCTTCGGTTACGCGATGGCGGGACGGGTGCTGTCGCCGCTGGGCCGGATCACCCGTACCGCGCGCCGCGTGGTCGGCTCCGACCTGTCGCGCCGGATCGAGCTGGACGGTCCCGACGACGAGCTGAAGGAGCTGGCGGACACCTTCGACGAGATGCTGGACCGGCTGGAGCGTGCCTTCAGCGCGCAGCAGCGGTTCGTCGCCAACGCCTCGCACGAGCTGCGTACACCGCTGGCGATCAACCGCACCCTGCTGGAGGTCCATCTCTCCGATCCGGCGGCGCCGACGGAGCTCCAGCAGCTCGGCAGGACGCTGCTGGCCACCAATGAGCGCAGTGAGCAGCTGGTGGAGGGCCTGCTGCTGCTCGCCCGCAGCGACAACCAGATCGTGGAGCGAAAACCGGTCGATCTCGCCGAGGTCGCCACCCGCGCGGTGGACCAGTGCCTCACGGAGGCGGAGACGAAGGGAGTGGACATCCGTACGGAGTGCGCGCCCGCGGTCGTCCAGGGAAACGGCGTCCTGCTGGAGCGGATCGCGCTGAACCTGGTGCAGAACGCCGTGCGGTACAACATCCCGGAGGGCGGCTGGGTGGAGGTCTCCACCGAGGTCCAGCAGGGCCAGGCGGTCCTGCTGGTGTCGAACACCGGACCCGTGGTTCCCGCGTACGAGATCGACAATCTCTTCGAACCGTTCCGGCGGTTGCGCACGGAGCGTACGGGCAGTGACAAGGGAGTGGGACTCGGCCTCTCGATCGCCCGGTCCGTGGCGCGCGCCCATGGCGGCCGGATCTTCGCGGAACCCCGCGAGGGCGGTGGGCTCGTGATGCGTGTCACTCTCCCGGTCTGAGATGCTGCGCGCGGTATTCGGGGAGCAGATGGCTTCGTTCGCTTTGCGCGGAATTTACGGTCCGAGTTACCGGCGAGTCCGTGTGTGATCGATCACAGGGTCGAATTCACGCCTATCCACTCTGCGTGATCAGGCCTTCATCGGAAAGCCGGTAAAGTCCGGGTTTCCGGGGGCCGGGATCACGGGAAGTACACGGGGTGGCGCCCGTGAAGCACACCAGGAGGACCGTGTACGGTCCCCTTCGCCACCCGAAGCCGATCACTCCTCAGGGGTCCGGTTGGGTGTCGATTGAGTAACAGACCTTGATGTGAGGCAAAATCTCCGCCTCAGGTCGGGCACAAGTCCGGCCTCTCACGCGTTACGTGCGCTGGAGACACCACAGACACCCAGAGGGGGAGAGCGACATGGCAACGGATTACGACACCCCACGCAAGACCGATGACGACGTCGATCAGGACAGCCTTGAGGAACTGAAGGCCCGTCGGAACGACAAGTCGACTTCAGCGGTCGACGTCGACGAGTTCGAGCAGGCCGAAGGGCTCGAACTGCCCGGCGCGGATCTCTCCAACGAGGAGCTGTCCGTCCGGGTGCTGCCGAGGCAGGCCGACGAGTTCACCTGCATGAGCTGCTTCCTGGTGCACCACAGGAGCCAGCTCGCCAGGGAGAAGAACGGTCAGCCCATCTGCCGCGACTGCGACTGAGGTCAGGTCGGCCGTGGCAGGCGACACACCGTTTCGGAAACGACGCCTCCGTAGCAGGTCGGCGGAGGCGTATCAGGGCGGCACAGGCCCGGCGGAAGGCGCTCAGCCCGCTGCCGAGCACTCCGCCCTCCTGCCCCAGCACGACGCACGTGACGACGAGCGAGGCCTCCCGGCCTCGCTCGAAGCGGCCCGGGAGGATCGCGGCGGCTCCATGACCAGGGGCCGACGCCTGGACACCGTCAAACGGGGTGTGCGCAAGGGAGGCGCGAGCGCCAAGGCGGCGCTGGCGCATATCGCCGACCGGATCATCGAGAGCGCTCCTCGGGTCCCGGTCCGCGACCTCGCGACACTGCGCAAGCAGTTTCCCGGCCTCGGCCCCGAGGAGCTGGCGGACAAGCTGGTCGCGGGCGCGGCGAACAGCAGCTCCACGGTCGGTGCCGGCGTCGGCGCCGCCGCGATGCTGCCCGTACCGCCGGCGATGCCCGCCGAACTGGCGGCCGAGATCACGGCCGTCGCCGCGATCGAGCTGAAGCTCATCGCGGAGCTCCATGAGGTGTACGGGCTGCGCCCGCCCGGCACGCTCAAGGAGCGCAGCGCCGCCTATCTGACCTCCTGGACGGAGGAGCGCGGCGTCGACATCACCAAGCCCTCGACCATCAACGGCGCGCTGAGCGGCCGGATGAAGCGCGAGCTGCGGCAGCAGATCATGAAGCGCACGATCCGCAATCTGCCCAATCTGGTCCCGTTCATGATCGGTGCGGCCGTCGGCGCGATGATGAACCGACGGGACACCAAGAAGGTCGCCGAGCGTGTCCGCGCGGACCTGCGCAGCCGCCAGATCCCCTGGGACGCCCTCCCGGAGCTGCCTCCGCTGGAGACCGCCCCGGGGAGCGCGGAGATCCCCAGACAACTCCCTCCCGGGCTTCCGAAGGAGCTGGAGAGCTAGGGCCTCTCGTTTGGATCTTGCCGGGCTCGCGTGCCCGCAGTGACATCAGCCGCTG
>NZ_FMDK01000143.1 GCF_900091995.1 Streptomyces sp. MnatMP-M17 | reverse complement strand
GACGCGACCGCGCGCTCGGCGACGCGCAGCAGCTCGCGCGCGTGAGGCAGGAACGCCTGCCCGTCGATGGTGAGCTCGGCGCCGCGCGCGGTGCGGGTGAACAGCCGCACGCCGAGGCTGCGCTCCAGCGCGGCGATGCGCTTGGAGACGGCCTGCTGGGTGACCGCCAGCTCGGCGGCGGCCTCCCGGAACTGCCCCGCGTCGGCGGCGGCCACGAAGGTCCGGACGGTGTCGAGGTCCACGCCGACACCCTATGGGCACAACCGTTGGTTGTGGCCGACGGCTCTGTGGTTGTTTGATTCCTGGTCGCGGTGCTCGCTTTGATGCTTCTGGTCGCGGATCGGTTGTGCAGGGTGAGTGGCGGGGGCGTCGGGCATGAAGAGCGGGCACCGGCTGGGACATGTGCTGGGACATCTGCTCGGACATCGGCTGGGGTGGCGGTTCGGGTGGCTCTGGGGGGCGTACGGGACCAGCGCCCTCGGCACGTGGCTCGCCTTCGGCGCGTTCCCGCTGATCGCCATCCAGGTGCTGCACGCCGGACCGGCCGAGGTCGCCGCGCTCTCCTCCGTGGGCGCTGCGGTGGGCGCGGCCGTGGCGGTGCCGCTCGGCCCGTGGGTGGAGTTCCGCCGCAAGCGGACCGTGCTGATCACGATGGACCTGGTGCGGTTCGCGGCGCTGCTGACGATCCCCACCGCGTTCGCGCTCGGCGTGCTCACCTTCCTTCAGCTCCTGCTGGTCTCGGTCGTCGTCGCGGCGGCCGACATCACCTTCCGCGCCGCCTCCGGCGCGTATCTGAAGACGCTGCTGCCGGCCGAGGACCTGCTCGTCGCGAACGCCCGATTCGAGTCCACGGCCTGGACGACCACGATCGTCGGACCGCCGCTCGGCGGCGCGGCGATCGGGCTCCTCGGTCCGGTGGCGACGGTGGTGGCCGACGCGGTCAGCTACCTCCTATCGGCCCTGGGTATCCGCGCGATGGGCGGGCACGAGCCGCTGCCCGAGCGCCGGAAGGCCGCGCGCATGCGGGCCGGGGACCTGCTCGACGGCTGGCGGTACATCCTCGCCGACGCGACGCTGCGTCCGCTGTTCTTCAACACCGCCTTGTTCAACGGCCTGGTGATGGCCGCCCAGCCGCTGCTGGCCGTCCTGATGCTCGGCCGCCTCGGGTTCGCACCGTGGCAGTACGGCCTCGCCTTCGCCGTGCCCTCGATCGGCGGGCTGCTCGGCTCGCGGCTGGCCCGGCCGCTCGTCACCTGCTTCGGGCAGCACCAGGTCCTGGTCGTGGCCGGGACGCTGCGCGCGATCTGGCCGGTCGGCCTGGTCTTCCTGGGGCCGGGCACCGGCGGGCTGGTGCTGGTGATGGGCGTCGAGCTCGGGCTCATCTTCTGCTGCGGGGTCTTCAACCCGGTCCATGCCACCTACCGCCTCGAACGCACCGCGACCGGCCGGGCCGCCCGCACACTGTCCGCCTGGGCGGTGACGGCCAAGGCCACGACCGCGCTCCTGACGGCCGTCTGGGGCGTACTGGGCAGCCTGCTCGGCCCGCGTACGGCCATCGGCCTGGCCGGCGTACTCCTGCTGGCGACCCCGCTGCTACTCCCTTCAGGGACCGTGGCACGTGATCGGACGGCGGCAGCGTGACCGGACAGCGGCAGCGTGATCGCTCAGAGCGAACGCGGCCGGGGGAACATCCAGAGGCTCACAAGCATTGAGCCGGTATAGCTCAACTTGACTGCCGAAGGGGAGATCATGGCTGCCATGTCCACACCGCTCACGCTTCCCGTGCTGCCGCTCGACGACGAGGTCGTGCTGCCTGGCATGGTGGTGCCTCTTGACCTGTCCGACACCGAAGTCCGTGCCGCGGTGGAGGCCGCGCAGGCCGCCGCGCGGATCGGCGACGGTGGTACGGGCAAGCCGAAGGTGCTGCTCGTGCCGCGCATCGACGGGACCTACGCCGGGATCGGTGTGCTGGGGACCGTCGAGCAGGTCGGCCGGCTCTCCGACGGCGATCCGGGCGCGCTGATCCGTGGCCGCGGCCGGGTGCGGATCGGTGCCGGTACGACCGGGCCCGGCGCGGCCCTCTGGATCGAGGGCGTGAGCGTCGACGAAACCGCTCCCGAGCCGCTGCCCGGCTCGGTGGCCGAGCTGGTCAAGGAGTACAAGGCGCTCGCCACCGACTGGCTGAAGAAGCGCGGCGCCTGGCAGGTGGTGGACCGCGTCCAGCAGATCGAGGACGTGTCCACGCTCGCCGACAATTCCGGTTACTCGCCCTTCCTCTCCACCGCCCAGAAGGTCGAGCTGCTGGAGACCACCGATCCGGTGGCCCGGCTGAAGCTCGCCACCGAGCAGCTCCGCCACCACCTCGCCGAGCAGGAAGTCGCCGAGTCCATCGCCAAGGACGTCCAGGAGGGCGTCGACAAGCAGCAGCGCGAGTTCCTGCTCCGGCGCCAGCTCGACGCCGTGCGCAAGGAACTGCGCGAGCTGAACGGCGAGGGCGACGAGGACGAGTCCGGCGACTACCGGAGCCGCGTCGAGGCGGCCGACCTGCCGGAGAAGGTGCGGGAAGCCGCGCTCAAGGAGGTCGACAAGCTGGAGCGCGCCTCCGACCAGAGCCCGGAGGGCTCCTGGATCCGCACCTGGCTGGACACGGTGCTGGAGCTGCCGTGGAACGAGCGCACGGAGGATGAGTACGACATCCGCGGCGCGCAGGCGATCCTCGACGCCGAGCACGCGGGCCTGGAGGACGTGAAGGAACGGATCACCGAGTATCTGGCCGTGCGCAAGCGGCGCGCGGACCGCGGTCTCGGTGTGGTCGGCGGCCGTCGCGGCGGCGCCGTACTGGCCCTGGTCGGACCGCCCGGTGTCGGCAAGACCTCGCTCGGCGAGAGCGTGGCGCACGCGATGGGCCGGAAGTTCGTCCGGGTCGCGCTCGGCGGAGTACGGGACGAGGCGGAGATCCGCGGCCACCGGCGTACGTACGTCGGCGCGCTGCCGGGCCGTATCGTCCGGGCGATCAAGGAGGCCGGTTCGATGAACCCGGTCGTCCTGCTGGACGAGATCGACAAGGTCGGCTCCGACTTCCGCGGCGATCCGGCCGCGGCGCTGCTCGAAGTCCTGGACCCGGCGCAGAACCACACCTTCCGCGACCACTACCTGGAGGTCGAACTCGACCTGTCCGACGTGGTGTTCCTCGCCACGGCGAACGTCCTGGAGGCCATCCCGGAGGCGCTGCTCGACCGTATGGAGCTGGTCAGGCTCGACGGCTACACGGAGGACGAGAAGATCGTCATCGCCAGGGACCATCTGCTGCCCAGGCAGCTGGAGCGCGCGGGCCTGGAGCCCGGCGAGGTCACACTGGAGGACGAGGCGCTGCGCAGGCTGGCCGGGGAGTACACGCGGGAGGCGGGCGTACGGAACCTGGAGCGCGCGATCGCGCGGCTGCTGCGCAAGGTCGCGGTCGAACACGAGCTGGGCGACCGTGAGCTGCCGTTCACGCTCGGCGCCGAGCACCTGCGCAAGCTGATCGGACGGCCGCGCCATGTGCCGGAGTCCGCGCAGGACCTGGCGGAGCGCCGTACGGCGGTGCCGGGCGTGGCGACGGGCCTCGCGGTGACCGGCGCGGGCGGTGACGTCCTGTACGTGGAGGCGTCGCTGGCCGATCCGGAGACGGGCGGTTCCGGACTGACGCTGACCGGACAGCTCGGTGACGTGATGAAGGAGTCGGCGCAGATCGCGCTCTCCTTCCTCCGCTCGCGTGGCGCGGAGCTGGAGCTGCCGGTGGCCGATCTCAAGGACCGTGGCGTGCACATCCACTTCCCGGCGGGCGCGGTCCCGAAGGACGGCCCGAGCGCGGGCATCACGATGACGACGGCACTCGCCTCGCTGCTGAGCGGGCGCCTGGTCCGTACGGACGTCGCCATGACCGGCGAGGTCTCCCTGACGGGCCGCGTCCTGCCCATCGGCGGCCTCAAGCAGAAGCTCCTGGCGGCCCACCGCGCGGGCATCACAACGGTCGTGATCCCCAAGCGCAACGAGCCCGACCTCGACGACGTCCCGGCCGAAATCCTCGGCAAACTGACCGTCCACCCGGTCACCGACGTCCGCCAGGTCCTGGACCTGGCCCTGTCCCCGGCAGAGGTCCCGATCTCAGCCGCGGCCTGACCGGGAGCCGGTACGAATCGGTACGAGCGCGACGTCAACGCCCGCGGCCGGAACCCACCACAGGGTTCCGGCCGCG
>NZ_FMDK01000142.1 GCF_900091995.1 Streptomyces sp. MnatMP-M17 | reverse complement strand
CGTCGCCGGGACCTCCGGCGCGCGGGCCCGTCCGTACGGAGCGGACGCCGTACGGGCCGCGGCCCGCGCCGTGCTGGACGAGGCGGCCCGCTCCGCGCCGCCGCTCACCCTGGACTATCTGGCCCTGGTCGACCCCGCCGACTTCACGGAGGTCCCCGACGACCACACCGGCGAGGCCATCCTCGCCGTCGCCGCGCGTGTCGGCGGCACGCGGCTCATCGACAACATCCCCCTGACCTTCGGAGCCCCCAAGTGACCGGAACCGGAATACGGCTGACCGCTCCCGCACCGGGCTGGGCCATCGACGCCGATGTCGTCGTGGTCGGCTCCGGGGTCGCCGGTCTCACCACGGCCCTGCGCTGCACGGCCGCCGGGCTCCGTACGGTCGTCGTCACCAAGGCCCGTCTGGACGACGGCTCCACGCGCTGGGCCCAGGGCGGTATCGCGGCGGCGCTCGGCGACGGAGACACTCCCGAGCAGCACCTTGAGGACACGCTTGTCGCGGGCGCCGGACTCTGCGACGAGGAAGCGGTCCGCACGCTCGTCACCGAGGGCCCCGCGGCGGTACGGAGACTGATCGGCACCGGCGCGCACTTCGACACCTACGCCACCGGTGAGCTCCAGCTCACCCGCGAGGGCGGCCACCACCGCCGCCGTATCGCCCACGCCGGAGGCGACGCGACCGGCGCCGAGATCTCCCGCGCCCTGGTCGAGGCGGTACGGGCCGCCGCGCTCCGTACCGTCGAGAACGCGCTGGTGCTCGATCTGCTGACCGACGAGCACGGCCGTACGTCGGGCGTCACGCTCCATGTCATGGGCGAGGGCCAGCACGACGGCGTCGGCGCGGTCCACGCTCCCGCGGTGGTCCTGGCCACCGGCGGTATGGGCCAGGTCTTCTCCGCGACGACCAACCCCGCCGTCTCCACGGGCGACGGAGTGGCGCTGGCGCTGCGCGCGGGCGCGGAGATCTCGGACCTGGAATTCGTACAGTTCCATCCCACGGTGCTCTTCCTCGGCGCCGGTGCCGAGGGACAGCAGCCGCTGGTCTCCGAGGCGGTACGGGGCGAAGGCGCCCATCTCGTCGACGCCGACGGCGTACGGTTCATGCTCGACCAGCACGAACTGGCCGAGCTGGCGCCACGCGACATCGTCGCCAAGGCGATCACGCGCCGGATGCGCGAGCAGGGCGTCGCGCACATGTATCTGGACGCCAGGCACTTCGGTGCCGAGATGTGGGAGAGCCGCTTTCCCACGATCCTGGCGGCCTGCCGCAGCCATGGCATGGACCCGGTCACGGAGCCGATACCGGTGGCGCCCGCCGCGCACTACGCGTCCGGCGGAGTCCGTACGGATCTGCGCGGCCGGACCACGGTGCCGGGGCTGTACGCGTGCGGTGAGGTCGCCTGCACGGGAGTCCACGGCGCGAACCGGCTGGCGTCCAACTCCCTTCTGGAGGGCCTGGTGTTCGCGGAGCGGATCGCGGCGGACATCGCGGCCGGGCCACGGCGGACCGCGCCGGTGGAGCCCGCCGCTCCGGCCG
>NZ_FMDK01000032.1 GCF_900091995.1 Streptomyces sp. MnatMP-M17 | reverse complement strand
CGCCAGGGCCGTGATCACCAGCGCGACCAGCAGAGAGAGCCTGGGCCGCGCGGTGACGAACCGGGTCCAGCCCCCGGGACGCGGGCCGGTATTGACTTCGGACATGGTGCGGTGTCCCCTTCACCGTGACCCGTGGCATGGGTCAGCCGTTGCCATAGAATGACAAACACGAGTCGTCGCTCGCATTTCTCAATTTTGCGAGCCATCGCTCGTGTTTGTCAACCGATCCAGGAAAGCCGGGGATTCATATGCCGGAGCCGAAGAGCGACGCCACGGAAACGGGGAAGCCACGTCGGCGCCAGGCCCGCGGCGAGCGCCGTATCGCCCAGCTCCTCGAAGCGGCGGCCCAGGTCTTCTGCACCACCGGCTACACCGCGGCGAGCACCAACTCCATCGCCCGGGAGGCCGGCGTCTCCCCCGGCACGCTGTACCAGTTCTTCCCCAACAAGGAAGCCATCGCCATCGAGCTGGGCGACCAGCTCCTGGCCCGCTGGCGCGCGACCTACGGACAGGCGTTCCTCCCCGCCCATCTCGAACTCCCCCTGGACCAGCTCCTGGACGCCGTCCTCGATCCACTGATCCAGTTCAACCACGAGAACCCGGCCTTCGCCGTCTTCATGCACGGCTCCGACATCCCCGGCCGTGTCACCCAGGAACACGAAGCCCTCCACTCCTCGATGCTCGCCCGGGTCGAAGGGATCCTCGGCGGCTATCTGCCCGAGGCGCCGGAGGCCGAGATCACCCGTGTCGCACAGACGACCTTCACCGTCTTCAAAGCCGGCCTGGACCTGATCCTCGCCACGGAGGAGCCGGACCAGCGGGACGCGTACATCGCCGAGATCAAGACGGTCCTTTTCCGCTATCTGCATCCGCTCGTCGGAGATCTCTGACGGGACAGCGGGACCGGGCACCGGCCAGGAGTTCACCTTCATACCCCCTAGGGGTATTATCGGCGGGACAGCCGACCCCATCCCCGACGAGGAGAACGCCATGACCACCGAGACCAAGGCCGAGCCCACCGGAACCTCGGGCTCCTGCTGCTCACCCACCGGCTCCCGCCACAGCGACGCAGCCGAAGGGCAGAAGGGCCGGATCACGACCGTCTACCAGGTCACGGGCATGACCTGTGGCCACTGCGAGGGCGCCGTCGCCGGGGAGATCTCCGGGATCGACGGCGTCGTCTCCGTGCAGGCCGTGGCCGCCACCGGACAGGTGACCGTCACCTCCCGGACCCCGCTGGACGAGGACGCCGTACGCGCCGCCGTCGACGAGGCCGGGTACGAACTGGCCGGTCAGGCCTGACCTCGGGCACCCTGAGCGCACAACGCCCCCACGGCCCGGGTGGTTACGAAATCTTTGCGCTCGCGGCCCTTCACATGAACCACAACTCCTTCACAAGGAGATCTAGATCACATAGATTGAAGGGTAACCATCCGGGGGGCTCGCGAGTCTAAGAGGACAATGCCAGAGAACGTCTTGGGGGACGTTCGAAGGGATGTCATGAGATGTCTTGGGGGACATCTCGGACAAGCGAATTGACCGGGGCACGTGCACTGGGGAGCTTTGAGCGGCCCTCCCGTACGTACCCCGGTCAGACCGCGCGAGTAAGCCGCTGCTGGTTACGGCAGACGCCCGGCCCGGATCCCGTGGGGGGAATCCGCTCCGGGGATATGGAAAGCGCCCCGCTCGCCGACCCGTGGGGGGATCGGCGGCGGGGCGCTTTTCGCTACGCCGGGTGCCTTACGGCGCGGGAGCGCCGCGTCAGCGGGCCTCGACCGGGACGAAGTCGCGCAGGACCTCGCCGGTGTAGATCTGGCGCGGGCGGCCGATACGGGAGCCAGGCTCCTTGATCATCTCGTGCCACTGGGCGATCCAGCCGGGCAGCCGGCCGAGCGCGAACAGCACAGTGAACATCTCGGTCGGGAAGCCCATGGCCCGGTAGATCAGACCGGTGTAGAAGTCCACGTTCGGGTAGAGCTTGCGCGAGACGAAGTAGTCGTCGGCGAGAGCGTGCTCTTCGAGCTTGAGCGCGATGTCGAGCAGTTCGTCGGACTTGCCGAGCGCCGAGAGGACATCGTGCGCCGCCGCCTTGATGATCTTCGCCCTGGGATCGAAGTTCTTGTAGACGCGGTGCCCGAAGCCCATGAGCTTCACGCCGTCTTCCTTGTTCTTCACCTTGCGGATGAAGCTGTCGACATCGCCGCCGGCGGCCTGGATGCCTTCGAGCATCTCCAGCACCGACTGGTTGGCGCCACCGTGCAGCGGGCCCCAGAGGGCGCTGATGCCGGCGGAGATCGAGGCGAACATGTTCGCCTGCGAGGAGCCGACGAGACGCACGGTGGACGTCGAACAGTTCTGCTCGTGGTCCGCGTGCAGGATCAGCAGCTTGTCGAGCGCGGAGACCACGACCGGGTCCGGCACATACTCCTGGGCCGGGACCGAGAAGGTCATCCGCAGGAAGTTCTCGACATACCCGAGGTCGTTGCGCGGGTAGACGAAGGGATGGCCGATCGACTTCTTGTACGCGTACGCGGCGATGGTCGGCAGCTTGGCGAGCAGCCGGATCGTGGAGAGATGGCGCTGCTTGTCGTCGAACGGGTTGTGGCTGTCCTGGTAGAACGTGGACAGCGCGCTGACCACGGAGGACAGCATCGCCATCGGGTGGGCGTCGCGCGGGAATCCGTCGTAGAAGCGCTTGACGTCCTCGTGCAGCAGCGTGTGCTGGGTGACCTCGTTCTTGAACGAGGCCAGCTCGTCGACCGTCGGCAGTTCGCCGTTGATCAGCAGATACGCCACCTCGACAAAGCTGGACCGCTCGGCGAGCTGCTCGATGGGATAGCCGCGGTAGCGCAGGATGCCCTGTTCGCCGTCGAGGTAGGTAATGGCGGACTTGTAGGCCGCGGTGTTGCCGTAGCCGCTGTCCAGAGTCACCAGACCGGTCTGGGACCGGAGCTTCCCGATGTCGAAGCCCTCATCGCCGACCGTGCTGTTGATCACCGGGTAGGTGTACTCGCCGTCGCCGTACCGCAGTACTACCGCGTTGTCGCGTTTCTCGCTCACGTCATCCCTCACCGACGTAGTGCCTCTTCTTCGAGGTGCCCTGACTGTCTCTACCATCCCCCATTTGGCTCAGGAGAGTGCACTCGGGGTCGGCCATTCGGCCTTTTGGCGGCACTCAGTGCCGCCAACCTCCTCATCCTGCCCCCTTCGCCCCGGTTGCGAAAGTCCCTGCCGGCCGCGGGCCGCCCGACAGCCGGTGGTCCAGCGCCGTGAAGCGTCTGCCCGCCGAAACCGTCCGCACCGCCTGTCCTATGGCCTTGCGGGAGCCGACCAGCACCACCAGCTTCTTGGCACGGGTGACCGCCGTGTAGAGCAGGTTGCGCTGGAGCATCATCCAGGCACCGGTGGTGACCGGGATGACCACGGCCGGATACTCGCTGCCCTGGGAGCGGTGGATGGTCACGGCGTACGCGTGTGCCAGCTCGTCCAGCTCGTCGAAGTCGTACGGCACCTCCTCGTCCTCGTCCGTCCGCACCGTCAGGCGCTGATCGTCCAGGCTGAGCGAGGTGACCACACCCACGGTGCCGTTGAAGACTCCGTTCTCCCCCTTCTCATAATTGTTGCGAATCTGGGTGACTTTGTCGCCGACACGGAAGACCCGGCCGCCGAGCCGCTTCTCGGGCAGATCGGGTCTGGCCGGCGTGATGGCCTGCTGAAGCAGACCGTTGAGGGCGCCCGCGCCGGCCGGGCCGCGGTGCATCGGTGCCAGGACCTGCACATCGCGCCGTGGATCCAGCCCGAACTTGGCGGGGATCCGTCGGGCGGCCACATCGACCGTGACCCGGCCCGCGTCCTCCGTCTCGTCCTCCACGAAGAGAAAGAAGTCCGTGAGGCCCTCGGTGAGAGGGTGCACCCCCGAGTTGATGCGGTGCGCGTTGGTGACCACACCGGACTGCTGGGCCTGCCGGAAGATCCTGGTCAGCCGGACGCGGGGCACCGGGCCGCCCTCGGCCAGCAGATCGCGCAGCACCTCGCCCGCCCCGACCGAGGGAAGCTGGTCCACATCTCCCACCAGCAGCAGATGCGCGCCCGGCGCCACCGCCTTGACCAGCTTGTTGGCCAGCAGCAGATCGAGCATCGAGGCCTCGTCCACCACCACCAGATCCGCGTCCAGCGGCCGGTCCCGGTCGTACGCGGCGTCGCCGCCCGGCTTCAGCTCCAGCAGCCTGTGCACCGTGGACGCCTCGGCGCCGGTCAGCTCGGCGAGCCGCTTGGCCGCACGCCCGGTGGGCGCCGCCAGCACCACCTTGGCCTTCTTGGCCCGCGCCAGCTCGACGATCGAACGGACCGTGAACGACTTGCCGCAGCCGGGACCGCCGGTCAGAACGGCGACCTTCTCCGTGAGCGCGAGCCGGACCGCCTGCTGCTGCTCGGGAGCCAGCTCCGCGCCCGTACGGCCCGCCAGCCAGGTCAGCGCCTTCTCCCAGGCCACGTCCCGGAAGGCCGGCATCCGGTCCTCGCCGGTGCGCAGCAGCCGCAGCAACTGGGCGGAGAGGGACAGCTCGGCGCGGTGGAAAGGGACCAGATAGACCGCCGTGACCGGCTCGCCGCCGTCCGGGCCCGGCACCGTCTCCCGTACGACTCCTTCGTCCTCCCCGGCCAGCTCGGCGAGGCACTCGATGACCAGGCCCGTGTCGACCGCGAGCAGCTTCACGGCATCCGAGATGAGCTGCTCCTCGGGCAGGAAGCAGTGTCCCTGGTCGGTCGACTGGGACAGGGCGTACTGAAGGCCCGCCTTGACCCGCTCGGGGCTGTCGTGCGGTATGCCCACGGCCTGGGCGATCCGGTCGGCGGTGAGGAAGCCGATGCCCCAGACATCCGCCGCGAGGCGGTACGGCTCATTCCTGACGACCGAGATGGAGGCGTCCCCGTACTTCTTGTAGATCCGCACGGCGATGGAGGTGGAGACGCCGACGCCCTGGAGGAAGACCATGACCTCCTTGATGGCCTTCTGCTCCTCCCAGGCCGCGGCGATGCGCTTGGTCCGCTTGGGACCGAGTCCTGGCACCTCGATGAGCCTCTTGGGCTCGTCCTCGATGATGTCGAGCGTGTCGAGGCCGAAGTGCTCGACTATCCGGTCGGCGAACACCGGGCCGATGCCCTTGATCAGACCGGAGCCCAGATAGCGGCGGATGCCCTGGATCGTGGCCGGGAGGATCGTTGTGTAGTTGTCCACCGTGAACTGCTTGCCGTACTGCGGGTGCGAGGCCCACCGGCCCTCCATGCGCAGTGACTCGCCCGGCTGCGCGCCGAGCAGCGCACCGACCACGGTGAGCAGATCGCCGCCACGGCCTGTGTCGACCCGGGCGACCGTATAGCCGTTCTCCTCATTGGCGTAGGTGATCCGCTCGAGGACGGCTTCGAGCACTGCTGGATTGGACATGCCCCGACGCTACCGCCCGGATCCGACAGCACGGCGCGCCTGTGGACAACTTCGGTGCCCCGACGGCCAGGAGGGCACCGTCCGCTCGTCAACTCCCTACAGGCACCGCTCGGCGGCTCCGTGCGGCCATCGGCCCGCTCCGGCGCTACAAGGGGCCCGGTCCTGCGACCGGGCCCCACGCGCTCCCCCCTCCAGCAGAGCCTTCCGATCCCCCCGGATCCCTCCCCGAAGGCCCTGTTGACGAATACGACTCATGTCACCCGGGAAGGGTTGCACGGTTTCGCAGAGTCATTTTCACCGCGCGTGCCGGACGTACCGGTCGACCACCTCGACCAGCACTTCCACGCCGTCCCGCGCCCACAGTCCGTCGTTGAACAGCTCCACCTCGACCGGGCCCGAGTAGCCCGCCGCGTCGACCCGTTCGCGCCAGCCGCGCAGATCGACCGCTCCGTCGCCGAGCTGGCCCCGGCCGTTCAGCACCCCGGCCGGAAGCGGCGTCGTCCAGTCGGCGAGCTGGAAGGAGAAGATCCGTCCGCCCGCGCGTGCGACGGCCGCGGGCGCCCGGTCGTCCCACCAGACGTGGTACGTGTCCACGACCACCCCGACCTGTCCGGCCGGAAAGCGCTCAGCCAGTTCGAGGGCCTGGTCGAGCGTGGAGACCACACAGCGGTCGGCCGCGAACATCGGGTGCAGCGGCTCGATCGCCAGCCGGACGCCACGCTCCGCCGCGTACGGAGCCAGCCCGGCCAGCGCGTCGGCGATCCGCTCGCGCGCCGCGCGCAGATCCCGGCTGCCCGCCGGAAGCCCTCCGGAGACCAGGACGAGAGTGTCCGTGCCCAGTACGGCGGCCTCGTCGATCGCCGCGCGGTTGTCGGCCAGCGCCTCGGCGCGCCGGGCCGGTTCGGTCGCGGTGAGAAAGCCGCCGCGGCAGAGCGTGGTGACGGCGAGTCCGGCCTTCCGTACGAGCTTGGCGGCGGCCTCGACTCCATACGCCTGGACCGGTTCGCGCCACAGGCCGACGGCCGGCACCCCGAGACGGACGCAGGCCTCCGTCAGCTCGGGCAGGGTGAGCTGTCTGACCGTCATCTGGTTGATGCTGAGGCGGCTCAGATCGCCGTTCGACGAGCCGGTCACGGGTGTACTCCGTACACACTCAGCAGCGATCTCATCCGGGCCTCGGCGCGTGCGGGATCCGGGAACAGGCCGAGCCCGTCTGCCAGTTCGTAGGCCCGCGCGAGATGCGGCAGCGAGCGGGCCGACTGGAGGCCGCCGACCATGGTGAAGTGGTCCTGGTGACCGGCCAGCCAGGCGAGGAAAACCACGCCCGTCTTGTAGAAGCGCGTGGGTGAGCGGAAGAGATGGCGGGCCAGGCCGACGGTGGGATCGAGGAGTTCCCTGAAGCCTTTGGTGTCACCCGTGTCCAGGACGCGGACGGCTTCGGCCGCCAGCGGGCCCAGCGGATCGAAAACACCGAGCAGAGCGTGGCTGAAGCCCTGTTCGTCGCCGGCGATCAGCTCCGGATAGTGGAAGTCGTCGCCCGTGTAGCAGCGCACGCCCGCCGGCAGCCGGCGGCGCAGCTCGGTCTCACGCCCGGCGTCCAGCAGCGAGACCTTGATCCCATCGACCTTGCCCGGATGCTCGGCGATGACCTGGAGGAAGGTCTCGGTGGCCGCGTCGAGGTCCGTGCTGCCCCAGTAGCCCTTGAGGGCGGGATCGAACATCGGGCCGAGCCAGTGCAGTACGACCGGTTCCGCCGCCCTCCTTAGGAGGTGGGCGTAGACACCGAGATAGTCGTCAGGAGCCGTCGCGGCGGCGGCAAGGCCGCGGGAGGCCATCAGAATGGCCTGGGCGCCGGTCTCCTCGACAAGCGCGAGCTGCTCCTCGTACGCCGTGCGCACATCCTCCAGGGAGGCCGCTCCCGGGGCCAGTTGGTCGGTGCCCACGCCGCAGGCGATCCGGCCGCCGACCGCCTTCGCCTCGGCGGCGGAGCGGCGGATCAACTCAGCGGCGCCCGTCCAGTCCAGGCCCATACCGCGCTGCGCGGTGTCCATGGCCTCGGCGACCGCCAGGCCGTGCGACCACAGATGGCGGCGGAAGGCGAGCGTGGCGTCCCAGTCGACGGCAGCCGGCGCGTCGGGGCTGGTGTCGGCGTACGGATCGGCGACGACATGGGCCGCGGCGAAGACCGTACGGGAGGCGAGCGGCGGCCCTCCCGTGGTGAAACGGGCAGGCTCGGAGCGCGGCGTGTATGTATGCGTCCCTCCCTCGGCTGAGGGCAGTCGCAGGGTCACAGCGTCAGCTCCGGCACCTCGAAACGGCGGCCCTCCGCGGCGGACCGCAGCCCCAGCTCGGCGAGTTGCACACCACGCGCGCCCGCGAGCAGATCCCAGTGATAGGGCTCGTCAAGTGCCACGTGGCGCAGGAACAGCTCCCACTGCGCCCTGAAGCCGTTCGCGAACTCGTCGTTGTCCGGAACTTCCTGCCACTGGTCGCGGAAGGACTCGGTGGCGGGCAGATCGGGGTTCCAGATGGGCTTGGGCGTGCCCGCGCGATGCTGGATCCGACAGCCGCGCAGTCCCGCGACGGCCGAGCCCTGTGTGCCGTCGACCTGGAACTCGACCAGTTCGTCGCGGTTGACCCGGACCGTCCAGGAGGAGTTGATCTGGGCGACCGCGCCGCCGTCCAGTTCGAAGATCCCGTACGCCGCGTCGTCCGCGGTCGCCTCGTACGGCTTGCCCTGCTCGTCCCAGCGCTGCGGGATGTGCGTGGTGATGAGCGCCTGGACGCCGGTGACCCGCCCGAACAGCTCGTGCAGGACGTACTCCCAGTGCGGGAACATGTCGACGGTGATGCCACCGCCGTCCTCGGCGCGGTAGTTCCAGGAGGGACGCTGGGGCTGCTGCCAGTCGCCCTCGAAGACCCAGTAGCCGAACTCTCCTCTTACGGAGAGGATCTCGCCGAAGAAGCCTCCTTCGACAAGGCGCTTCAGCTTGAGCAGACCGGGCAGGAAGATCTTGTCCTGGACGACACCGTGCTTGATGCCGGCGCTCCTGGCGAGCCGGGCCAGTTCGAGGGCGTCGGCGAGATCCGTCGCGGTCGGCTTCTCCGTATAGACGTGCTTGCCCGCGGTGATCGCCTTCTTGAGGGCTTCGACACGGGCGGAGGTGACCTGCGCGTCGAAGTAGATGTCGACCGTGCCGTCCGCCAGAACCGTGTCGAGATCGGTGGACCACTCGGTGAGGCCGTGGCGCTCGGCGATCGCCTTGACGGCGTGTTCGCGACGGCCGACGAGAACGGGCTCGGGCCACAGTACGTCGCCGTCCCCGAGGTCCAGCCCGCCTTCCTCGCGGATCGCGAGGAGAGAGCGCAGCAGATGCTGCCGGTATCCCATGCGCCCCGTGACGCCGTTCATGGCGATCCGCACTGTCCTGCGTGTCACGAAGTTCCCTCCATACGGCCGCAGCAAGCGCTTTCTATGAGGTAGAAAGCTAGCCTGCGACAGCGGCCGGTACAAGAGCCCGCCCCGATCTCTCCCGCGATCTCCCGCGCGCTCTTCCGGAGATCCCTCTCGTCCCCTTCGGAGGAAGCGATGACAGTCACCCTGGCGGATGTGGCGGCCCGCGCCCGGGTGTCGCCCGCCACCGTCTCCCGCGTGCTGAACGGTAACTATCCGGTCGCCGCCGCGACCCGGGAGCGCGTGCTGCGGGCGGTGGACGAGCTGGACTATGTACTGAACGGGCCGGCCAGTTCGCTCGCCGCGGCCACTTCCGACCTCGTCGGCATCCTGGTGAACGACATCGCCGACCCGTTCTTCGGGATCATGGCCGGTGCCGCCCAGACCGAGATCGGCGGCCAGGAGGGCACCGGCAGAGCGGGCGGCGAGAAGCTCGCCATCGTCTGCAACACGGGCGGCTCGCCCGAACGCGAGCTGACCTATCTGACTCTGCTCCAGCGCCAGCGGGCCGCGGCGGTCATCCTCACCGGCGGGGCACTCGAAGATCCTCGGCACACCGCCGCGATGACCGCGAAGCTGGCGAGACTCGCGGACGCGGGGACCCAAGTGGTGCTGTGCGGGCGTCCACCGCTGCCGGACAGCGACGCGATCGTGGCGGCGCTGGCCTTCGACAACCGTGGCGGCGGGCGGCGGCTGACGGAGCATCTGCTGGCGCTGGGACACCGGCGTATCGGTTATGTCGCGGGGCCCTTGGAGCGTACGACGACGCGGCATCGGCTGGAGGGCCACTGGGCGGCGATGGCGGCGGCCGGGCTGAGCGAGAGATGGCCGGCCGGCGGGACGGCCGAGGGACGGAAGTCGCTGACGGTGCACGGCCCGTACACCCGCCGCTCCGGATACGAGGCGACGCTGGAGCTGTTGCGCCGCGCGCCGGATCTGACGGCCGTGGTCGCGGCCAATGACACGGTGGCGCTGGGGGCGTGCGCGGCCGTGCGCGAGCAAGGGCTGCGCATTCCGCAGGATGTCTCGGTGGCGGGGTTCGACGATCTGCCGTTCGCGGTGGACGCGGTGCCCGCACTGACGACCGTGCGACTGCCGCTGTACGAGGCGGGCGCGCGGGCGGGACGACTGGCGATGGGGACGGAGACGCCGCCGCCTGGCGGGATCGCCACGATCGCGGCGGAGCTGATGGCGCGGGCGTCGACGGCACCGCCGCGGGGCAACTGAGGGCGCGAATCAGGGGGGCGGGCGCCGGTTGGCGGGTTGTCGCCAGAGTGCGGATTGATCCTTGTCGGCTGTCGGCAGCCGGGCTTAACGTTGACTCAGTCAAAGAAAAGGCCGGGAAGTCCGGGGGTGGATCATGGCTGTCCAGGAAGTCCGTGCGTTCAACCGCTTCTATACGAATCTCATCGGGGCGCTCGACTACAGCAAGCACCTCTATACGCCGTTCACGCTCACCGAGTCGCGGGTGCTGTACGAGCTGGCCCACGCGTCGCGCACCGACGCCGCCGATCTGCGGGCCGAGCTGTCCCTCGACGCCGGATATCTGAGCAGGCTGCTGACCAAGTTCGAGCGTGACGGGCTGGTCGGGCGCGCGCCGTCCGAGCAGGACTCACGGCGTCGGCGGATAACGCTGACACCGCGAGGACGCGAGGCCGCGGCGCTGCTCGACGAGCGGTCGCGGGAGGCCGTGGGCTCGCTGCTCTCGCGGGTCGAGCCCGAGCTGCGGCCACAGCTCACGGACGCGCTGCGGACGGTGCGGGACATCCTCGGCGCCGGGCGTCCCGGCCCGGCGCACCGGGACGGACCGATCCTGCGCGATCCGGTCCCCGGCGAGCTGGGCTGGATAGTGCAGCGTCATGGCGCGCTGTACGCGGCGGAGTACGGCTGGAACACCGAGTTCGAGGGCCTTGTCGCCGGAATCGTGGCGGACTTCGCGCGGGACCACGACTCCAGGCTGGAGCGGGCCTGGATCGCCGAGCTGGACGGCGGCCCGGTGGGTTCGGTGATGTGCGTACGGGACGACGGGCCGGAGGCACGGGACGCCGAGCCGCACACCGCGCGGCTGCGCCTGCTGCTGGTCGAGCCGACGGCCCGGGGACACGGCCTCGGGGAGCGGCTGGTCGGAACGGTGGTGGAGTTCGCGCGTGAGGCGGGCTACCAGGAGCTGACGCTGTGGACCAATGACGTCCTGACCACCGCGCGGACTCTCTACCAGCGCGCGGGATTCACTCTCGTCGCCGAGAAACCGCACCACTCCTATGGAGCGGACCTGGTCGGCCAGGACTGGCGGCTGCCGCTGCGGGAAGAAGCGGCCATACCCATGGAAGGACAGCGGAAAGGAACAGGCCCATGAAGCTCGCCTTCTCGACCCTCGGGGTGCCCGGGCTGTCCATACCCGAGGTCGTCGCGCTCGCCTCCTCAGCTGGCTATCGGGGAGTGGAGTTGCGGGCCCATCCGGAGGAGCCGGTGCACCCTGGGATCGGGGTACGCGAACGGGCCGCGGTGGTGGACGAGTTCAAGCGCGCGGGCATCGAGATCCTGACGGTCGCGGGATACACCCGGGTGGCGAGCGCGACGGCCGATGAGGACCGGCTGGGCCGGGG
>NZ_FMDK01000626.1 GCF_900091995.1 Streptomyces sp. MnatMP-M17 | reverse complement strand
CCCCCCGCCGACGGCGCCGAAGACCACGTCCGCGCCACCCGGAGCAAGCTCCCGCACCCGCTCCACGGTCCCTTCGCCGTAGGCGACCGGCTCCGCGCCGAGCGTGCGCACGAAGTCGTGGTCGTGGGCCGAGGCGGTGCCGATGACCCGGGCTCCGTGGGACCGTGCGATCTGGACGGCGAGGGACCCCACCCCGCCGCCCGCGCCGTGCACGAGCAGGATCTCGCCGGACTGGACCTTCAGGGTGTGGACGATCGCCTGGTACGCGGTCAGGCCCGCCAGCGGGAGGCCCGCCGCCTCTGCGAAGCCCATGCTCAAGGGCTTGCCCACGAGGGTGCCGGGGTCGGCGGAGACGAGTTCGGCCAGGCCACCGTGGGCGCGCTGCACATCGCCGCGGACGTACCCGATGACCTCGTCCCCCTGGGCGAACTCCGGGGCCCCGGGACCGGAGCGCTCCACCACACCCGCGATGTCCCAACCAGGTACAACCGGGAAGTACGTCTCGACGGCACTGTCGAGCGCCCCAGCCTGTATCGCCAAGTCAGCCGGGTTCAGCGCGGCCGCCCGCACCCGGACCAGGACCGAGTCGACATGGGTCTTGGGCTCGGGCAGCTCAGCGGGCTCCAGGACCTCAGGACCGCCGTAGCGGCGGTAGACCACGGCGCGCATCAGGCCCCCGGAACGGCGATCGGCGTGTCCATGAGCACGGTGTGCTTGACGATCTTCCACTCGCCGTCGATCCGGCGCAGGTCCGTGTCGTAGTAGCCGGACTCGACGGGCCGGATGGCGGCCTGGGGCCCGAAGGTCCCGGCAGGCCGGCCGTCGGCCGGGCGCGTGAGGGCCTGCACCTTGTAGACGACGAACTGGGCGTTCAGGTGGGCGTCGTCACCGTCGACGTCGATGATGTGGTCGAACGTGGTGTGGTGACTGGAGCCGCCCTCCGGGTGCGGGGACATGATGTTCGTGACCGCGTACTCCACGCCCGCCCCGCCGATCAGGGGCTCGCCGAACGGCTCGTAGCTGTCGGGGCCGGTCTTGAGCTGGATCGACACGATCGCCTCGTCGGTGAACAGGGCGCCCTGCGTCTTGCCGTCGCGCCGGTCCGTCGCCCGGACGTAGCGGGCCAGAACTTCCTGCACCTTGCGCTCGTCGCTCATGAGAGCTGTTTCCTTTCGCTGCCTCATCGCCGCATCCGGGACACCCGGCCAATGCCCGGCGGAGCGCTCTCCGGCGGGGAGAGAACCCCGCTGCAGCTCTCTCAATCGAAGCAGCGAGCGGCTCGGGGAGCCATGACCGTTCCGACACCAAGCGATACTCTGGAGGTATGGATCAGTTGGAAACCCGAGAGCTCGTGTACTTCGTCGCGGTGGCCGAGGAACTGCACTTCAGCCGGGCGGCGGAACGGTTGGGGATGGCGCAGCCGCCGCTGTCCCGGGCGGTGTCCCGGCTGGAGCGACGCATCGGAGTGCGCCTCCTGGAGCGCACCAGCCGCCGCGTGGAGCTCACCCCCGCCGGAGCCGTCTTCCTCGACGAGTGCCGCCGGCTGCTGCGAGGACTGGACGCCGCGGTGCAGCACACCCGGCGGGCGGCCGGCCCCGCACGGCTCGTCATCGCGGTCCGTCCCGGCACCGGCTCCGGACTGCTCGCGCAGGTCCTGCGATCCCATGATGGGGCCGAACCCGAGCTCGTCTTCACCGACGACCAGGCAGACGCGCTGCGCGACGGAACGGCCGACGTCGCCATCCTCTGCATGGACAGCGCCGACCTCACCGACCTCCAGACAACCGAGGTCGCAGAGGAATACCCCGTCGCCCTCCTGCCGCACGACCATCCCCTTGCCCGTCGCGCGGTGGTGAGCACCGCCGACCTCCGCCAGGAGCCCGCCTACCTGAAACGCTGCCCGCCCATCGGCCTGGACGAGATCGTCGACCGGGTCGCACTGGGCCGGCTCATCGCCGTCGTCGGCTCGGCCGCCGCCGACCGCCTGACACGGGAGGTCGTCGCCGTCCCCGTGGCGGACCTGCCCGCGACCACGCTGGCCCTCGGCTGGCTCCCGAAGACCGCACGGCCCGAGGTCATCGCCTTCGCCCGCACCGTCCAGCGCATCGCCGCCGACCGCAGCGGCGCACAGCTACTCAGCGAGAGGGCCTCGTAAGGCAGTTGCTCAGCCAGCTCCAGTTCCGCCGCCGGTACGTGAGTGCTGCCGTTTCCATGACGCACGCCCCTCCCGAAGCCGGTGCGATGTCTGAGGTCCCCGAGGACATCGCCACTGCGATCCACGGCGCCACACCGCAGGAGAAGGCCACCGTCTACCGCAGCCTCGGCGTACAAGGCACCTACCACCCCGGAAAACACCAGGTCCGGACAGAGGCGAACCTCTACCCGGACCTTGGTCGGACCTAGCCTCTTGCACAGCCTGGTCGTAGTCAGCCAACTGGGGATCGTGGCGCGGTTCATCCCCGTAGTACGGGGCGGGGTGGCCTGATGGATGCCGGAAACGTACCGGAGTCTGCTGACACCGCCATAGGCTGATGGACATGTGCGGGCTGACGCATCAATCGGCGCGCCTCACAACTTGTGCACATCCAGGCCGAGTTACGGGCGCTGCCCGCGGTTGGACAGGGCTGGGGCCGCTGCATCCCCCAGGCATCGCACATGCCGAGGATTTGGTAGAGCCTTTGCGTACCATTGCGGGGTGGACAACCTTCTGAAGAGCGGAGCGCCTCAGGACTCCGAACTGGTGCGCGCAGCACACTTGGGCGACGCCCATTGTCTTGGCCTGCTCCTCGCCAGACACCGAGCGGGTATGCACGCGGTCGCGCTGGGCTTGTTGGGTCACAGCCAGGACGCCGAGGATGCTGTGCAGGAGGCGGTCCTTATCGCGCTGCGCCGTATAGGGGATGTACGGGATCCGGATGCGGTTGGTCCGTGGCTGCGGATGGTGGTGCGCAACGTGTGTCGAGCGCAGTTGCGCAAGATGTCGGCGGTTCCGATGGCCGAACCCGCACAGGCCGTCGCAATGGACCAGTCGGGCGGCCCACCGGACCCGGCGGAGGTCCTCGACCGACACGCGCTGCGGGACTGGCTCTGGACCACGCTGGAGGACCTGTCTCCCGGCCTGCGGCTGGTGACGATGCTGCGCTACTTCACCGATGTCACGTCCTACGAGGACATCGCGGCGCTGTGTGCCACGCCGGTCGGCACCGTGCGCAGCCGGCTCAACCAGGCGCGCACGAAGCTGGCGGGTGCTTTGCTGAACTCGGCCGATCGGGTGCACGACGATGCCACCGCCCGAAACACACAGCACCGCAAGCTGGCCGAGGAAACCATGATGTCTGCGTACCGCGGCGAACTCGCCGCGGCACTCTCCGACCGGTGGTCACCACAGACGGATGTGACATGGCCCACGGGCAAACGCACGGGCATCGACTACATGCCCGCCGCGTTCGATCGTGATGTGTCCGCCGGCGTACGGCACGAGCTGCGGAACGTGGTGGCCAGCCGCGATGTGGTCATCTGGGAGGCTGCCCTGCTCAACCCGCGGGAGAACCCGTTCCACTGCCCACCGGGTGTCGTGTGGGTGCACTTCCTCGACCGGGGCCGCGTCACCAAGGTGCGCCTTTACCATCCGCGCCGCCGCTGAAACGAGTCCGGGGAGCGATCGAACTTTCCCGGTCCTCACCGCATCTTGTGGGTATGAGAGCAACAACCACAGTCCCGGGCGCCGGGCGGCGTGCGGGGGCCGCTGCAGGTGAGGCACGGACCGTCGTTGTCGACGGCGTGCGGCAGGTGTACCGCATGGCCGGTGAGGGTCCCGTGTGCCTTGTGCACTCCGGAGGTCCGGGTGTGCACCCGGGGTACCTGCGGATATCCGGGCTGGAACACGGACTGACGCTGGTGTACCTGGACCCGGTCGGTTCCGGCGACAGTGACCTGCTGCCGGACGGTGACTACTCCGTGTCCCGCTATGCGCGTTTCGCCGAAGCCGTACTCGACGACATCGGCGCCCCCACCGGGTACTTCCTCGGCCACTCACATGGCGGCTTCGTCGCCCTCCAGTTCGGCCTCGACCACCCTGACCGTGTTGATGGTCTGATCCTCTACGACACCGTGCCCGCGAACGGGCTGGACGAGAGAGCGGCCGCGACCAAGGAAATGGCGTCTTTCGCCCAGCGCTGGGCCGATCGGCCGGAGGCGGTCGAGGCAGGCCGAATGTGGGCCGCGGTCCATCTGTCACAGACGATGGAGATCGCCGACGACGAGTCGTTCGGGCGCTACATAAACGGCATCCTGCCCGCCTACTTCGCCGACTACCGCAAGACGGTGGAACGGGTAGGCGCGCTCGCCCTGCCGGTCACCCACGACCCGAACCGGCTCCCGGCCAGCTGGGACGTACGGGACCGGCTCGGCACGATCAACGTGCCGACACTAGTGATCGTCGGCACCTCCGACTTCATCTGCCCGCCCCGCTTCGCGTACGAGATGCACGCCGGAATGCCGGACGCACGGCTGTGCGAGCTGCGCGACAGCGGCCACTTTGGGCACATCGAGCAGGCGGACGAATTCGCCTCCGCTGTGCTGGAGTTCATACACGAACAAGAGATGGGAAACCGGAAGTGAAAGCCACTGTGCCGCTCAGCCTGGCCGAGCAGACCGAGATCGGGGCATACGTCGACTTCGTGGCCGGCGCGCCGACGCCGGTACGGGAGGCGCTGGGTATCGACTCGTTGGGTATCGGCTCGGTGCTCGCACTGGCGGTCCGCGAGGACCCGAGCC
>NZ_FMDK01000884.1 GCF_900091995.1 Streptomyces sp. MnatMP-M17 | reverse complement strand
CGGCGGGCCGTGGACCTGCGTTCCACGGCGGACCGTGGCGGATACCGGCCACGGCGTAAACCCGCCGTGCCACATCATCGCTGTTCGGTACGGCACTCTGCCAAGGTGGCGCCATCACAGCAGCAACAGACCCCGGTCATATGCCCCTTGGGTGCGGTTTGGCCTGGATTGCTCGGGAGAGCGATATGCGCGGCCCTGGTGGCGGCGCATCGGCCCGCGCTGGACCTGTGACGTTCGCCGGGCGTCCTTCCCGTGGGGGGTGGGGCCGCCCGGCGGACTTGAATATTTCCGGGTGCCCCGTTTTCGTACCCTCGGCGCGGTCGAAGATAGGGGCATGAGCCAGCAGGGGCAGAGGCCAGCCGCCGACGACTGGTGGAACCGGTTGTACGAAGAGTCCGCACCGGACACCGGTCCCGCCGCCGCTTCGGGGGACACACTCGACGACCGCTTCGACTCGGCGGCGGACGCGGTGGGTACGGGCGCGGTGGGTACGGGTGCACAGGGCGCGCCCGATACGCCGAAGGAAGTCCAAGGTCCCGGCCGCGACGGGATAGAGGCGGAGCGGCCGAGGGCCTGGTGGGAGCAGCCGCAGCAGTCGCCACCGCAGCAGTCGCCGCCACCGCGGTCGCAGCCGCCGGCCGAGCCGCCGCCTCCGTCGTACACACCCAGCGATGCGAGACCGCTGCCAGGGACGACGGATTCCTCCGGTCCGGAACGCCCGTCGGTCCCGGATCCGCGTCGGCCCGAGCCCGCCAACGGCCCCGGCAACGGCCCCGCCGACGGGCCCGCCGACAACGACACCGTATGGCTGCCCAGACAGCAGGGCCCTCTCGGAAGCCCGGCCACCGGAAGCGCCTGGGGCACGCCACAGCCGCAACCGCGCCGGGAGCCCGAGCCGACACCGCCTCCTGCCCCGGCTCCGACCTCGGCTCCGGCTACACCGTCACAGGCCTTACCGCCGTCCGCCCCGCAACCGTCCGCCCAGCCGTCCACCCCACTGTCGTCCTCACCCAGGCCCACCGTCACCCATCTCGGCGACCGGCCTCCGACCTACGCGCCTCAGCCCGCCACACTGCCCGCCGCCGACGCCGAGCGGCTGGACGAACTCGTCCCCGACACCGTCCTGGACGGCGCGTCCTACGGCTCGTACTCCCTGCGGGCCGTGTCCGCACGAGGCGACTCCGCCCGCTACCGCGGCGAGCCCCGTCGCGACGCGCTGCTCACCGCCCGCTTCGGCAGCGGCGCCGGCGCGCTCGTCCTCGTCGCCGTCGCCGGCGGTTCCCGCGCGGCCGA
>NZ_FMDK01000044.1 GCF_900091995.1 Streptomyces sp. MnatMP-M17 | reverse complement strand
TGACGGCGATACCGAGCTGTGGAGGCAGGCCACGGGCGAAGTCGCGGGCGGGCGCCACGGTGAAGGGCATATGGGCGCCGACGCACTGGAGGAACTGCTGCTGGGAGCTGAAGACCGGGACGTACGGCGCGCCCTCTATCTCCAGGGTCGGCAGATCGAGACCGGGACTGTCCGGGCCCCCGCCGTTGGGCAGCGGCACCCAGACCTCGCTGCGTCCGAGCACCTCCACCAGCCGCCCGCCCGCGCCCCGGCTGCCGAGCGAGGCGGCGAGCACCTCTTCCAGCTCATTGCCCGGCCATGCAGTATTCACAGTCTTCCTCCGCCCTCGTGCCTGCCGCAGCACCCTAACGCCGCAGGCAGGGGCTCATACCCGCGTGTGCGTGCGGCCCGTACCGCGCGCGGCGGTCAGCGCGCCGTCAGTCGCCCGGTCCGGGAAGGAAGACGATCCGGTCCAGGGCTCCCGCAGCGTCACGGTCCAGGAGCACCGCCGTGGCGCAGCCCTTGGGCAGGCGGCCCGATTCGGCGCCGCGCAGCAGACGGCGGACCGCCCTGCGGTGGCGCGCGAACGCGTACCCGGAGACGCCGCGACCACGCTCCCGCTGGCCCGCGCGGGCCACCTCCGGCGCCACGTCCAGCAGGACGAGATGGAGCCCGCGGCCACGTCTGCGGGCCTCGCGGGCCAGCCAGCGCCGTACCCATCTCTGCGTACCGCAGTCGTGCACGACCACGCTCTCGCCGGAGCGGAGCGCGCGCCGCAGTCCCGCGTAATGCGCTATACGGACGAGCGGGCGGTAGACGGCATAGGGGAGGCCGCCCGGCAGTCTGCGCTCCCAGCGGTCCCTGGCGTCCTGCGAGTCGATCCCGCCGCCCTCGGCGGCCCGCCGGATCAAGGTGGACTTGCCGCTGCCCGGCAGCCCGGAGACCACCACCAGATCGCCCGCGGTGAAGGCCAGGGCGCCCGGCACCCGGCCCCGGCGCCCTCTCAGATCCCGTACGACCGCCACGGGCCGTGTCACGGCTCGCCGGCCGGACACGCCCTGCTGAGCCGACTGCTGTGCCGGCACCCCCGCGGTCGTCACATATGCCCCGGACCTCTGCGACATCTTCGCCGTCCCCCTGTCAGCTCAGTCGGCCTGGCCCATGACCCTTGCCCACGAAGTGTAAAGAATTGGTAATGCGGCGCAAGCTTTTCACGCCGTCCGGCCAGTTGCGGGCCAGGCGCTCCGAACCACCCGGATGCGTGCGATGATGTGCCCGCCAACTGCATACCGGCCGTTTGAATCCGCGCGGGAGAGTCCCGGTCACCGTGTGCGCCGGGCGCCGAAGGAGCAAGTTCCTCCCTTGAATCTCTCAGGCCCCGTACCGCGCGGACGAGGCAGATCTGAAAAGCGGGCCGCAGTGCTGCGGCTCCACCCAAGGTGCAAGTCATGACCCCTGATACGGGTGGTCGTGGTGAACCTCTCAGGTTCCGATGACAGATGGGGAGGACCGTCCTCGTCGTCATGCCCTGGGAGCCACACCGATGAATCACGCCCCGCCGAGCAGCGCCCCCCGTACGACCGCCCTCGACGCCGTGCACCGCGCGCTGGGCGCGACCATGACCGACTTCGCGGGCTGGGACATGCCGCTGCGGTACGGCAGCGAGCGTGACGAGCACACCGCCGTACGGACGAGGGCCGGGCTCTTCGATCTCTCGCACATGGGCGAGATCGCCGTCTCGGGTCCGGCCGCGGGCCGGCTGCTCGACTACGCGCTGGTCGGCAATATCGGCGCCGTCGCCGTGGGCCGCGCGCGCTACACCATGATCTGCCGCGAGGACGGCGGGATCCTGGACGATCTGATCGTCTACCGCCTCGGCGAGAACGAGTATCTGGTCGTCGCCAACGCATCCAACGCCCAGACCGTGCTGGACGCGCTGACCGCCCGCGCGGCCGGCTTCGACGCCGAGGTACGGGACGACCGTGACGCGTATGCGCTGCTGGCCGTCCAGGGACCGCAGTCGCCGGGCATCCTCAAGACGCTGACCGACGCCGATCTGGACGGGCTCAAGTACTACGCGGGCCTGCCGGGCACCGTGGCCGGTGTCCCGGCGCTGATCGCCCGGACGGGCTACACCGGCGAGGACGGTTTCGAGCTCTTCGTCGAGCCCAAGCACGCGGAGACGCTGTGGCGGGCGCTGACCGAGGCGGGCGAGGGCGTCGGTCTGGTGCCGTGCGGGCTCTCCTGCCGCGACACGCTCCGGCTGGAGGCCGGGATGCCGCTGTACGGGAATGAGCTGACCACCGCTCTCACGCCGTTCGACGCGGGCCTCGGCCGGGTCGTGAAGTTCGAGAAGACGTCGAACGAGGGCGCCTTCGTCGGGCGCGAGGCCCTGGAGGCGGCGGCCGAGCGCGCCGCGGGCGCGCCGCCGCGCAAGCTGGTCGGTCTGATCGCCGAGGGCCGCCGGGTCCCGCGGGCGGGCTATCAGGTCGTCGCCGACGGCACGGTCGTCGGCGAGGTCACCTCGGGCGCGCCCTCCCCCACCCTGGGCAGGCCGATCGCCATGGCGTACGTCGACGCCTCGCACGCCGAGCCGGGCACGGCGGGCGTCGGGGTCGACATCCGGGGCACCCACGAGCCGTACGAGGTCGTGGCGCTGCCCTTCTACAAGCGCCAGAAGTGATACGGACGTCATCGGCCCCCCGTTCTGCCTTCGTTCCACAGGGATGCCGTCCCGGGGCCGTTCGGTTCCGGCCTCGTCCGTCTCCTTCCGGCTCCGTCCGGCTCCCTTCGTCCCGCTCCATCTCGTTCCGTAAGACAGCCGTTCCGCACCACTCCCCCGCGTACAGGAGAATTCAGGTCATGAGCAACCCCCAGCAGCTCCGCTACACCAAGGAGCACGAGTGGCTGACGGACCCCGTGGACGGGGTGTCGACGGTCGGGATCACCGAGTTCGCGGCCAACGCCCTCGGTGATGTCGTGTTCGCCCAGCTCCCCGAGGTCGGTGACACGGTGACCGCGGGCGAGTCCTGCGGAGAGCTGGAGTCGACCAAGTCGGTCAGCGATCTCTACGCCCCGGTGACCGGTGAGGTCACCGAGACGAACCAGGACGTGGTGGACGATCCCTCACTGGTGAACTCCGCTCCGTTCGAAGGCGGCTGGCTGTTCAAGGTGCGCGTGGCGGAAGAGCCGTCCGATCTGCTCACCGCCGACGAGTACCAAGACTTTTCCGGCAACTGACGTGCTCCGGCCACTGACACCCCAGGGACTGTGATGTCTTCGAAGTCGCTTCTGAACTCCTCGCTCCATGAGCTCGACCCGGATGTCGCCGCCGCGGTCGACGCCGAGCTCCACCGTCAGCAGTCCACGCTCGAAATGATCGCCTCGGAGAACTTCGCTCCGGTCGCGGTCATGGAGGCGCAGGGCTCCGTCCTGACCAACAAGTACGCCGAGGGCTATCCGGGCCGCCGCTACTACGGCGGCTGTGAGCATGTCGATGTGATCGAGCAGATCGCCATCGACCGGGTGAAGACGCTGTTCGGCGCCGAGCACGCGAACGTACAGCCGCACTCGGGCGCCCAGGCGAACGCGGCGGCGATGTTCGCGCTGCTCTCGCCCGGCGACACGATCATGGGTCTGAATCTCGCCCACGGCGGGCATCTCACTCATGGCATGAAGATCAACTTCTCCGGCAAGCTCTACAACGTCGTCGCCTACCACGTCGACGGCGAGACCGGTCAGATCGACATGGCCGAGGTCGAGCGGCTCGCCAAGGAGTCCCGTCCGAAGCTGATCGTGGCCGGCTGGTCGGCGTATCCCCGGCAGCTCGACTTCGCGGCGTTCCGTCGGATCGCGGACGAGGTCGGCGCGTATCTGATGGTCGACATGGCGCACTTCGCCGGTCTGGTCGCGGCCGGGCTGCACCCCAACCCGGTGCCGCACGCGCATGTCGTCACCACGACCACGCACAAGACGCTGGGCGGCCCGCGCGGCGGTGTGATCCTCTCCACCAAGGAGCTGGCGAAGAAGATCAACTCCGCCGTCTTCCCCGGTCAGCAGGGCGGTCCGCTTGAGCATGTCATCGCGGCCAAGGCGGTCTCCTTCAAGGTCGCGGCGACGGAGGAGTTCAAGGAGCGCCAGCGGCGCACTCTGGAGGGCGCCCGGATTCTCGCCGAGCGGCTGGTCCAGCCGGATGTGGCCGAGGCGGGCGTCTCCGTACTCTCCGGCGGTACGGATGTGCATCTGGTCCTGGTGGATCTGCGCGACTCCGAGCTGGACGGGCAGCAGGCCGAGGACCGGCTGCACGAGATCGGCATCACGGTCAACCGGAACGCCGTGCCGAACGATCCGCGTCCTCCGATGGTCACCTCGGGTCTGCGGATCGGTACGCCGGCGCTGGCCACACGCGGCTTCACCGCCGAGGACTTCACCGAGGTCGCGGAGATCATCGCGGCGGCGCTGAAGCCGTCGTTCGACCGTGACGAACTGGCCGGGCGGGTCTCCGCGCTGGCCGTGAAGCACCCGCTGTACCCGGGCCTGAAGTAAGTACTCAGGAGTACTCAGGCCTCTCCGGTCCGACGTCATCCGTTCGGCCGGGGTTCACGGGGCACCGCGCACACTGAACGTGCGGCGCGGTGCCCCGGATCGTATGTATGTACACATCTGTATGTACGCGTCATCTCTGCACCACCCCGGCAGACAACGGCGTCTACCAGTCAGCAAGGAGTCACGCACGTGGCCATCTCGGTCTTCGACCTGTTCTCGATCGGTATCGGCCCGTCCAGCTCCCATACGGTCGGTCCGATGCGCGCGGCCGGGATGTTCGCCCGCCGCCTCAAGAACGAGGGCCTGCTCGCCCACACCGCCTCGGTCCGGGCCGAGCTGTACGGTTCGCTGGGCGCGACCGGCCATGGCCACGGCACTCCGAAGGCCGTTCTGCTCGGCCTGGAGGGCAACTCACCGCGCACCGTCGACGTGGAGAGTGCGGACGAGCAGGCGGAACGTATCCGCAGCAGCGGCCGGCTCAGTGTGCTCGGTATGCACGAGATCGCCTTCGACGCCGGTACGGATCTGGTCCTGCACCGCCGCAAGGCCCTGCCGTACCACCCCAACGGGATGACGGTCCTCGCGTACGACGGCGACGGCGGCCTCCTCCTGGAGAAGACGTACTACTCCGTGGGCGGCGGATTCGTGGTGGACGAGGACGCCGTGGGCGAGGACCGGATCAAGCTCGACGACACCGTACTGAGGTATCCCTTCCGCACGGGCGACGAGCTGCTGCGGCTGTCGGGCGAGACGGGTCTGTCGATCTCCGCGCTGATGATGGAGAACGAGAAGGCCTGGCGTACCGAGGACGAGATCAGGGCCGGGCTGCTGGAGATCTGGCGGGTGATGCAGGCGTGTGTCTCGCGCGGGATGGCCCGCGAGGGCATCCTGCCGGGCGGACTGAAGGTCCGCCGCCGCGCCGCCCACTCCGCGCGCCAGCTCCGCGCCGAGGGCGATCCGCAGGCGCACGCCATGGAGTGGATCACGCTCTACGCGATGGCCGTGAACGAGGAGAACGCGGCGGGCGGCCGGGTGGTCACCGCGCCCACCAATGGCGCCGCGGGCATCATCCCGGCGGTCCTGCACTACTACATGAACTTCGCGGCGGGCGGCGCCACGTCGGCGGAGAAGGACGAGAACGTGGTCCGCTTCCTGCTGGCGGCGGGCGCCATCGGCATGCTCTTCAAGGAGAACGCCTCCATCTCCGGCGCCGAGGTCGGCTGCCAGGGCGAGGTCGGCTCCGCCTGCTCCATGGCGGCGGGCGCACTGGCCGAAGTCCTGGGCGGCAGCACGGAACAGGTCGAGAACGCGGCCGAGATCGGCATGGAACACAACCTGGGCCTGACCTGCGACCCGGTCGGCGGTCTGGTCCAGATCCCCTGCATCGAACGCAACGGCATGGCGGCGGTCAAGGCGGTCACAGCGGCAAAGATGGCCCTGCGCGGCGACGGCAGCCACAAGGTCTCCCTGGACAAGGTCATCAAGACCATGAAGGAGACGGGCGCGGACATGTCCGTCAAGTACAAGGAGACGGCCCGAGGCGGGCTCGCGGTGAACATCATCGAGTGCTGAGG
>NZ_FMDK01000824.1 GCF_900091995.1 Streptomyces sp. MnatMP-M17 | reverse complement strand
GGCGGGCGCGGGCCCTTCCCGCCGTCGTCGTCCGGGCGCGGGCTCTGCTCGTCGTGCTTGATGACCTCGCCCTGTACGACCTTGCCGTCCGGCCTGCGCATACGGGCCTGCTGGAAGGCGTCACCGAGACTGCCGGGCGGAGCCGCCGCGGCCATGCGCCGCTCCAGCGACCGCTCCGCGTACCGGCTGAGCCTCGTCCGTACCGGCGGTACGAGCAGCAGCAGTCCCGCCACATCGGTGATCAGGCCCGGCAGCATGATCAGCAGGCCGCCCAGCATCAGAAACCCGTTGCCACCACCGCCGTTGGCGGGCTCCGGTACCAAGGGCTCGCCCGGGTGCTCGGCCTGCTGCCTCTGCGCCCGCTGCACGGTCTCGGTGAGATTGCGGAAGGCACGTCGGCCGGCGCGCTTGATGACCACGGCGCCGAGCACGAGCGCGCCCAGCAGCAGCAACAGCACGGTCAGCCCGCCCGCCGCGTCGGCCACGACGATCAGCAGCCAGATCTCCAGCACCAGCCAGGCGGCGATGCCCAGCGGCAGGAAAGTGCGGGCTCGGGAGCGCTTGGGAACGGTCCGGGGCGAGTGCGCGGTCGTCATACTCCCAGTGTGCCTGGGCGCGGCCCGGGACGGCGTACGGGGGTAATCAGGACGGCCGGTTCTGTGCGTCGGAACCACGGCCGAGCAGCCGGCTGGCGCGCGCGCCGACGCCCCAGGCCGTGACCCGCCAGAGCGCCTCGATCACGATGTCGCGGCTCATCTTGGAGTCGCCCAGCTCACGCTCGACGAAGGTGATGGGCACCTCCACCACATGACAGCCCGCCTCGACCGCGCGCCGGGCCAGATCGACCTGGAAGCAGTAGCCCTGCGAGGCGACGGCGTCGAGGCCGATCCGGTCCAGGGTCTCCCGGCGGAACGCCCGGTAGCCGCCGGTGACATCGCGGATCGGCACACCCAGCAGAACCCGTGAGTAGGTACTGCCGCCGCGCGAGAGCACCTTCCGTGTCGTGGGCCAGTTGACGACCCGTCCGCCCGGCACCCAGCGCGAGCCGAGGACGAGATCGGCGCCCTTCAGCGCGGTCAGCAGCCTGGGCAGCTCCTCGGGCTGGTGGGAGCCGTCGGCGTCCATCTCCACGAGGACGCCGTAACCGCGCTCGATACCCCAGCGGAAGCCCGCCAGATAGGCGGCACCGAGGCCTTCCTTGCCTCTGCGGTGCAGGACCTTGACCTTGCCGTCCTCGGCGGCCAGATCATCGGCGATCTTGCCGGTGCCGTCGGGGCTGTTGTCGTCGGCGACGAGGATGTCGGCCTCCGGCACCGCGGCGCGGACCCGGGAGACGATCGACCTGATGTTCTCCGCCTCGTTGAAGGTCGGGATGATCACCAAGGCCGTGCCGAGCGGGCCGTACCGCCTCTGACCGCCGTCGTTCACTACTGCCCCTTAATTGCCGTACGCAGGGGCACCACCATAGCGAGCGGTTGAGGGACGCAGATCACGCCCTTCTTTTTTGAGGCTCGGTTCGCCTCCGGGCGCCTTATGCCACTGTCGACGGTCGACCGTGGGCGGCCGGGACGTGTCCGTACCCCAAGGCGGCCGAGGTGACCGGAGCCCGAGTGAGGCCCATCCCGTCAGCCTGGGTTACGGAGGCGTGCCGGTCCAGCACGGACGCCGGCGAGTGAGCCGAAGGGGCGCGTCGATGCCGAAAAGGAGAGCGCGCGGAGGCCCTGAGGAACGAAGGGTCGAGCACGGTCGACCGTCGGCACCGGCATAAAGCGCCCCGGAGGCGAACCGAGCCCCAAAAAGAAGGGGGTCCCGGCGTCCTTCGGGCCGACCTGGAACCCGCTGGCTGCGGGTCGACCGAAAGCCGTTGTCTACTGAACGCCGGGCCCCACCCGGGTCGCACCCGCCGGCCGGCTGAAACCTTCCCTCGCCCCCGAGACGCGGGTGCTGGACCTGGCTCCCAGTGGCGGTGCGCCGGTGCGGCACACCGCCCCATGACCCAGCGGCGTTCGACGACCGCGTGGAGATTGCCGGACGGACGTCCTGTGGTGGACTCGGCCGAACCTACCCGCCGGTGGCCGCTTACTGTCAACAGCCGTTTGACCTGCGACGTTGGCCCGAATCACCAGGTCAGTGGGGAAGATCCGCAGGTCGCGACCGAGACCGGGAAGCACTGGTCGGCCGTACGAAATGTCCCCATGTCACTCGTTCGGTCGCACAAACACGGTTTGTCCGGCGACAACGGTCCGCAGACATACCGGCAGCGGGCGGTCCGGCGTCAGATCCGGCAGGCCCGGTGTACCCGAACGCGGGTCGGTGGACCAGCGGGCCACGCGGTCGTCGGGGGCCTGGACCACCAGTTCCTCGGTGCGCCAGATGGCATAGTCGGCCGGTGCGCCCGGCACGAGCGTACCCGCGTCGTCGCGGCCGACGGCCCGCCAGCCGCCTCGGGTGTGGGCGGTGAATCCGGCCCGTACCGAGATGCGGTGCTCGGGAGTCCGGTGGAAGGCGGCGGCCCTCACGGTGCCCCAGGGATCCAGCGGCGTGACCGGGCTGTCGGAGCCGAAGGCCAGTGGGACACCGGCGCGCAGCAGCGCGGCGTACGGATTGAGCGTACGGGCGCGCTCGACGCCCAGGCGCCGTGCGTACATACCGTCGTCGCCGCCCCAGGCCTCGTCGAAGGCGGGCTGGACGGAGGCGGTGAGGCCCAGCTCGGCGAAGGCGGCGATGGTCTCGGGAGTCAGCATCTCGGCGTGTTCGACGCGGTGCCGGGCGGCCCGTACCCGGGCGAGGCCCAGCCGCTCGGCGGCGGCCCGTAGCCCGTCGACCACCGTGCTGATCGCGGCGTCGCCGATGGCGTGGAAACCGGCCTGGAGCCCGGCCTCGGTGCAGGCGGTGACATGGGCGGCGACCGCGGCGGCGTCGAGATGGGCGGTACCGGTGTGCGCGGCGTCGTCGTACGGGTGGTGCAGGGCGGCGGTGTGCGAGCCGAGGGAGCCGTCGACGAAGAGATCACCTGCGGCGCCCGCCGCGCCGAGTTCACGGATACGCCGGGCGCCCTTCTCGTCGGTGACCGGCTCGGCCCAGTAGCCGTGGACCCGGGGGCCGGGCTCCTCGTCCGCCAGCCTCAGCAGT
>NZ_FMDK01001065.1 GCF_900091995.1 Streptomyces sp. MnatMP-M17 | reverse complement strand
CCGTCCGGGACCCATCGGCTGCCGGCGCGCCGACGGCCGCCTGGGCCGCTGGAGCCGCTGTACCGGCCACCAGGCCCGCCAGGAGCGGCGCTCCGGCGAGTAGGGAGGCTGTACGCCGCAGCCACCGGCGGGCAGGAGAGTGACCCATCCCCTGGAAGTCTGCCGCCTCCGCCACGCGCTCGCCCGTCCCTCGTCATCGTTTGCTGCCGTCGGTGGTCTGTCGATTCCTGCGTCCACGCATGGTAACGATGTGCGCTGTGGCGAAGTGCTGGGGACTGCTCCACATGATCGGAAGAATCTCATGCGCCGCCGGAATCCCGTGCATCGGAGGCCGGGAGCCCGGAAACCGGGCCGCTCGCGGCAGCCGGGGCACGTACCCTTTTCTGTTGTGCCGAACGCCAATGAAGTCAGTCCCAGTGCACTCAGCCAGGTGCAGCACCGCGCGGTCAGTGAACTGCTGCGGGTTTCCCCCGTCGCCGATGATCTGGCGCGCCGATTCCAGGATGCCGGATTCGGTCTCGCTCTGGTCGGCGGTTCGGTCAGGGATGCCCTTCTCGGCCGGCTCGGCAATGATCTGGACTTCACCACCGATGCCCGTCCCGAGGACGTTCTGAAGATCGTCAGGCCATGGGCGGACGCGGTCTGGGAGGTCGGGATCGCCTTCGGTACGGTCGGCGTCCAGAAGGACGCCCGTGCCGGAGACACCGATCAGCGGTTCCAGATCGAGGTGACGACCTACCGTTCGGAAGCCTACGACCGGACGTCGCGCAAACCTGAGGTGTCGTACGGGAACTCCATCGAGGAAGACCTCGTACGCCGGGACTTCACGGTGAACGCGATGGCCGTCGCGCTGCCGCAGAAGGAGTTCATCGATCCTCATGGCGGGTTGGAGGATCTCTCCGCGCGGGTGCTGCGTACGCCCAGCACTCCTGAGGAGTCCTTCTCCGACGATCCGCTGCGGATGCTCAGGGCCGCGCGGTTCGCCGCGCAGCTGGACTTCGAGGTGGCCCCGGATGTGGTCACGGCCATGAAGGCGATGTCCGGCCGGATCGAGATCGTCTCCGCCGAGCGGGTGCGTGACGAACTGAACAAGCTGGCCCTCTCCGCACATCCGCGCAAGGGGCTGGCGCTGCTCGTCGACTCCGGGCTCGCCGACCGGGTGCTACCGGAGCTGCCGGCCCTGCGGCTGGAGAGCGATGAGCACCACCGGCACAAGGATGTGTACGAGCACTCGCTGACCGTTCTGGAGCAGGCAATCGATCTGGAGGAGGACGGGCCGGATCTGGTGCTTCGGCTGGCCGCTCTGCTGCATGACATCGGCAAGCCCAGGACACGGCGCTTCGAGCAGGACGGCCGGGTCTCCTTCCACCACCACGAGATCGTGGGCGCGAAGATGGTCAAGAAGCGGCTGACCGCGCTCAAGTACTCCAACGATCTGGTGAAGGACGTCTCGCGACTGGTGGAGCTGCATCTGCGCTTCCATGGCTATGGGACGGGCGAGTGGACCGATTCGGCGGTGCGGCGGTATGTGCGTGACGCCGGTCCACTGCTGGACAGGCTCCATAAACTGACCCGCTCGGACTGCACCACGCGCAACAAGCGCAAGGCGAGCGCGCTCTCGCGTGCGTACGACGGTCTGGAGGAGCGCATCGCCCAGCTTCAGGAGCAGGAGGAGTTGGACGCGATCCGGCCCGATCTGGACGGCAACCAGATCATGGAGATTCTGGATGTGGGCCCAGGTCCGGTGATCGGCGCGGCCTACACATTCCTGCTGGAGCTACGGCTGGAGAACGGGCCGATGGAGCATGACGCGGCTGTCGCCGCCCTCAAGGAGTGGTGGGCCACTCAGAAGGCCACCCAAGGCTAGGCCCTGTCCTGGACCCGTGCGGGTCATGTTTCACGTGAAACATGACCCGCACGATGTGTGGCTTCGAAGGCGATGTTTCACGTGAAACATCGCCTTCCGCGCACCAGAGCCACAGCGACGACCGCATAGAGAACGGCGACCGTCAGCACGAGCGGCACCGAGCGGCCGTCCGGAGGAAGCATCAGTGCGGCGACCGCGGCGGCGCCCACGAAGGCCACATTGAAGAGGACGTCATAGAGCGAGAAGATCCGGCCGCGGAAGGCGTCGTCCACCGCCGTCTGAACCACGGTGTCCGTGGCGATCTTCGCGCCCTGTGTGATCAGCCCGAGAACGAACGCGGCCACAAGTGTGGGCACGGGAGCGAAGGGCAGCCCCAGGGCGGGTTCGAGAAGGGCGGCCGTGCCTGAGCACACGGCCATCCAGCCATATGGTCCGAGCCGGCCCACCGTCCATGGGGTCAGCACCGCGGCGGTGAAGAAGCCCGCCCCGGAGACGGCGACAGCGAGTCCGAGCAGCGCCAGTCCGTCGGAGTCCTGGTCGGTCCAGGCGTACCGGCAGAGCATCAGCACCATCACGGTGAGCGCTCCGTAGCAGAAGCGCATCACCGTCATGGCGGCCAGCGCGCCTGCCGCTGCCCGCCGTTCCCTGAGATGCCGGAGTCCGCTCACGAGTCCGCGTGCCGTGGAGGCCAGCGCGGCGCCCAGGCGTGTCTGCGTGGGCGCCTGCTCGGGACCGAGCAGTTCGCGTGCCAGCAGCAGCGAGGTGAGTGCCGCACAGAGATAGAGGACGGCGCCCAGCAGCATCACGGCGGCATCGGAGTCCGAGACGGTCAGCCGTACGGCGAAGGCGAGACCGCCTCCCGTGGTGGCGGCGAGCGTGCCGGCGGTCGGGGAGAGGGAGTTGGCGAGGACGAGACGGTCTTCGTCGACGACATGTGGCAGGGCGGCCGAAAGTCCGGCGAGGACGAACCGGTTGACGGCGGTCACGGACAGCGCCGAGACGTAGAAGCACCAGTCGGGCACGGCGGCCAGGATCAGCAGCGCCGTACAGACCGCCAGCAGGGCCCGCAGCAGATTGCCGTACAGAAAGACCTGGCGGCGCTGCCAGCGGTCGAGCAGCACACCGGCGAACGGGCCGACCAGTGAGTACGGCAGCAGCAGCACCGCCATGGCGGAGGCGATCGCGGCGGGCGAGGTCTGTTTCTCCGGCGAGAAGACGACATAGGTGGCGAGCGCGACCTGGAAGACTCCGTCGGCCGCCTGGGACAGCAGACGGACCGCGAGCAGCCGGCGGAAAGCGCTGAGGCGCAGGAGCACACGCAGATCACGTCCGACAGGCATGTGAGCCAGCGTCACACATGCCTCTGCCGGAACCTTCAGCGGGACATACGAGCGGAACATGCGAGCCGGACACCTCGGTGGGACAACACCTCGGCGGGACATACGGGAAGGGCCACCGGACGGCTGCCGGAGGCCCTTCTCGTATGACTCACCTATGGCTCGTACAGGGGAAGCGACCGCTAGCGGTCGACCTCGCCCCTGATGAACTTCTCGACGTTCTCACGCGCCTGGTCGTCGAAGTACTGCACAGGCGGGCTCTTCATGAAGTACGAGGACGCCGACAGGATCGGGCCGCCGATGCCGCGGTCCTTGGCGATCTTCGCGGCACGCACAGCGTCGATGATGACACCCGCGGAATTCGGGGAGTCCCAGACCTCGAGCTTGTACTCCAGGTTCAGCGGGACATCGCCGAAGGCGCGGCCCTCCAGGCGGACATACGCCCACTTGCGGTCGTCGAGCCAGGCGACATAGTCCGACGGGCCGATGTGGACATTGTCCGCACCCAGGTCGCGGTCGGGGATCTGGGAGGTCACGGCCTGGGTCTTGGAGATCTTCTTGGACTCCAGGCGCTCACGCTCGAGCATGTTCTTGAAGTCCATGTTGCCGCCGACGTTGAGCTGCATCGTACGGTCCAGGACGACGCCCCGGTCCTCGAAGAGCTTCGCCATGACGCGGTGCGTGATGGTCGCGCCGACCTGGGACTTGATGTCGTCACCGACGATCGGGACACCGGCCTCGGTGAACTTGTCCGCCCACTCCTTCGTGCCGGCGATGAAGACCGGAAGGGCGTTGACGAAGGCGACCTTGGCATCGATGGCGCACTGCGCGTAGAACTTCGCGGCGGCCTCGGACCCCACGGGCAGATAGCAGACGAGGACGTCGACCTGCTTGTCCTTGAGGGTCTGGACGATGTCCACCGGTGCCTCGGGGGACTCCTCGATCGTCTGGCGGTAGTACTTGCCCAGACCGTCGAGAGTGTGGCCGCGCTGGACGGTGACGCCCGTGGTCGGCACATCACAGATCTTGATGGTGTTGTTCTCGCTGGCGCCGATGGCGTTCGCGAGGTCGAGGCCGACCTTCTTCGCGTCGACGTCGAAGGCGGCCACGAACTCGATGTCCCGCACGTGGTACTCGCCGAACTGGACGTGCATCAGACCCGGTACCTTGCCCGCCGGGTCGGCGTCCTTGTAGTACTCGACGCCCTGCACCAGCGAGGCGGCGCAGTTGCCCACGCCGACGATGGCTACGCGAACCGAACCCATTCCGGTTGCTCCCTGTGTGATCTCAGTGTTCATGATGAGACCCTGCGGAGATGCAGGACCTCACTTGGTGGTGTCCGCGGACGGATCCGGCGGGCCGGGACGTCCCGGGGGCGTGCCCCCGGGAGACGCAGCGTCCCGGTGCCGGGGCAGGCCATCCGCTTTCCCCGGTGTGTCTTCCTGCTCGGCGAGGCCTTCGGGGCCGGACCGTCGCTGGTCCCGTCCCGCCCGCTCGCTCTCGATGAGCTCGTTCAGCCAGCGCACTTCGCGCTCCACGGACTCCATTCCATGGCGCTGGAGCTCAAGCGTGTAGTCGTCGAGGCGCTCGCGCGTACGGGCCAGGGAGGCGCGCATCTTGTCCAGACGCTCCTCCAGCCTGCTGCGCCGCCCTTCCAGCACCCGCATCCGCACCTCGCGCTCCGTCTGGCCGAAGAAGGCGAACCGAGCGGCGAAGTGCTCGTCCTCCCAGGCATCGGGACCGGTGTGCGACAGCAGTTCCTCGAAGTGCTCCTTACCTTCCGCCGTCAACCGATAGACGATCTTGGCGCGGCGTCCCGCCAGTGAGGCGGCGAGCGCGTCCTCGGGGGCGCTGCCCGGCTCCTCGATCAACCAGCCGTTGGCGACCAGCGTCTTGAGGCAGGGATAGAGCGTCCCGTAACTGAAGGCCCGGAAGATCCCCAGCGAGGTGTTGAGCCGTTTTCGCAGCTCATAACCGTGCATGGGCGACTCGCGGAGCAGACCGAGGACAGCGAACTCAAGGATGCCCGAGCGTCTGCTCACTCTTCGCCTCCTCCACCGTCCGGGACCCTTATGGCGTTCTGATGTATCGACTCGATACATCCCGACGATAGAGCGGAGATGCAGTTGGGACAAGTGGGGTCAAGGTGAACGGCGTCACATTGACAATTCTCAGGAAGCAACTTGCCTGATTTGAGACGAACTTCGGCTCTCGGAGGCTTTTGACCGTGCGTAGTCTGTGCGGCATGCAGAGCACCGGGAACCGAACGACGCGGCTGAGCGTCAAGACTGTCGGCTTACCGGCTGTCTGCCGGATGAGCTCCCAACAGGGCTGGTCCGTATTCATTTCGGGGGGACCGGAACTCAACTGCCGTTTCCAGGCGTCCGCGCCTGCCCGAGGAGTAGTCGTTCGATGAGCGAGCACCGTCGCAAACAACCGCAGCCGCAGGATGGCGGACGTGCAGCGGCCAGGCGTGCGGCCCAGCAGCCATCAGGCCGCCGCGCTGCCCCTTCCCAGGAAACCGCCTCGGTTTCGCACTCCGATTCGTACGAGGAGGAGCGCCCCTACGGCGGACGTGCCGCCGCCAGGCGTGCCGCCCAGCGAGGCGGCCGTCGACGCGCGCCGGACGGCGGAGGGCCGGGCCGGGGCGGG
>NZ_FMDK01000257.1 GCF_900091995.1 Streptomyces sp. MnatMP-M17 | reverse complement strand
AGGATGGGCGGGACGGGTGGGGGCACCCGTCCCGCCCACCTCAGCGACCGCGAGACGCACGGTCAGACAGCGGTCAGATGGCCGTCAGGGTGAGCGTGGCGGTGTACGTGCCGGCCACCGTGGACGTCGGGACGTTGAGGTTCAGAGCGGCACCGAGGTGCGAGGTGCCGAGGCCCTTGCCGTTGGCCAGGGTGTGCGAGGACTTCAGTCCGGCCGTGCCGTTGTCGGCCGGCTCGGCGCCCGCGGCGGCACCGACCTGCGCGCCGGCCGTGACGGTCTGGCCGGAGACATGGTCGATGACGCTGGGCGTCCAGCCGAGGTTCTGGCCGTTGATGGTGTGCGTGGCGCCGTCGGAGAAGTCGGTCACCTGGCCGCTGACGGTCCAGCCCGGGTTACCGGCGCGGGTGTCGGTCAGGGTGACCGGGTTGAGCGCGCCCGCCGTGGTCAGCAGTTCGCCGTTGGCGTCCAGCTGCGGCGAGGGCAGGGTGACGTGCGGGTCCTCGACGCTGATGACCAGCGCGCCGGACTCGACGGTGGTGGTGATGTCCTCGGAGGTGGAGACACCCTCGAAGGCACCGATCTTGAACGGGACGTTGCCCGAGTCGGAGGCGAGGTACGCGGCGCTGTTCTGCGGCACGAAGGTCGCCGTGAAGGAGTGGTCACCGGGAGCCAGGCTGCTCGTGGTGAGCGCGGCCTGGCCGCCCGTCACCGGGACGGTGCCGAGCGTGGTGGCCGTACCGCCCACGGTGTCGGTGAACTTCACCGAACCCGCCGCGCCCGCGGGCGTGACGGTCGCGGTCAGCGAGACCGGGCTGAACTGCTCGGCGGTGTCCGCCGGGGACACGGCCAGCGCGGTCGTGGTGGGCTTGGCCGCCGCGGCGTTCACCTGGTGGGTGACCGCCGTGGAGACGGAGGCGTTGTACGAGCCGCTGGAGGGCGTGAACTCGGCGGTGAGCGAGTGGCTGCCCGCCGCCAGGTTGGTCGTGGTCAGCGTGGCGGTGCCGCCGGTGACGGCCACCGGGCTGCCCAGCGCGGCGGCGCCGTCGCGGAACTGGACCGTACCGGCCGCGCCCGCCGGAGCGACGGTGGCGGTCAGCGTGACCTGGTCGCCCTGCTCGGTGGTGCCGGACGGCGAGACCGCGAGGGCGGTGGTGGTGTCGACCTTCACGTCCGGGTCGTTCGCCTGGTACGCCGTGTTCGAGGTGAACCAGATCGAGCCGTTGAAGTCACCGAGGCTGGTCCCGTTGAACGCGGTGCGGCAGGTGACGGTGAACGCGTACTCGCCCTGGAGCGTGCTGAAACCGGCGATGTTGGCGTAGTCGCGCATCGTCGACGACAGCGGGATGAGCATGCCGCCGGCGGCCGTGGTGTTGTACGTCTCGATCGGCGCGTTGCCGACCACGTTCTGGCCCTCGGCCGGGAAGCCCGAGCCCTTGACCGACACGATGACGTACGAGGCGGTGTCCGGGCAGGCACCGGAGGTGGCGAAGTCGATGCCCGACTCGTCGGTACCGGTCTTCGGGTTGATGTCGATGGTGCCGATCTCGGCGGCCTGCGCGGACGGCGCCACGACCAGGCCGGCCGCGAACACGGCGACGGCCGTCACGGCAGTCGCGGCGAACGCCCGCACGGATCTGCGGGACGACACGGATCTCTGGGAAAACACGCGGGAAAGCTCCTTCTCCGTAATCAGGAAAACCGTGTCGGGGTCAGGGAGTCTGCTTGGACGTGTCGCCACAGTCCGGGCTGGTCGCGAAGCCATAGGTGTTGATCACGCCGGGCTGCTTGCAGACAAGCGAGTCCTTGCCGACGAAGACCGTGCTCCAGGGAGCCGTGGCGATCTTGCTGGTCGGGATCACGTTGTAGACATCACGCTTGACGGCGAAGTCGTTGTTGAGCGTCGTCGGCGTCTTGCCGTCGATGGAGCCGAGCAGGGCGCGGCCACGGACGTCGGCCACGGTCTGCGAGGCCTGCGCGATGTACTGCGCGATGGAGAAGGGCACGATGGACTTGTCGTCCAGCACGCGGCCGTCGTGCTCCTGGATCGGGGCGTTGTTCTTCTTGTCCTTGATGCAGGGGTACACACCGGCGACGACATCCGCGTCGGTGATGCCGACCTGGGCCTCCCAGAAGCTGCGGGTGCCGGAGCCGGCCTGCGGCAGCAGGACGTTCAGGTTGTAGTTGGGGCCGGTGCCCACGAAGGCCGGGTCACAGTGGTAGATCGCCTTCAGATCGGCCAGCGTGAGCTTGCGCGGCAGCACGCTGGAGGGCGTGATGGCGTACGAGACACCGTCGACCGCGAACGGGACATAGGTGAGGCCCGGGTTGGCCGCGCCCAGGCTCAGGCTCGACGACCGCGCGAAGTCCAGGCAGCCGTCATTGGCCTGGAGCGAGGTCAGCAGCGCGGTACGGCCGGCGCCGGAACCGTTCGGGCGGGTCATGGTGCACTTGTTGTTGACCGCCGGGTCCTTCGTGGTGATGCTCGCACCGCCCACGGCGTTGTACGAACCGAGCACCTTGGTGCCGTTGATGGTGACGACCTGGGACAGGCCGTTCATCACGTCCTGCGTGGTGTCCGAACCCACGCCGGAGAGCTGCCGGTAGGTGGGCGTACCGCTGGGCTCGGCGGAAGCGACGGTGCCGAAAGTGGCCGCGAGCAGCAGCGCTCCGGCTGCGGCCGTCAGGATCTTCTTCTTGTTCACCTTCGTGTACCCCTCAGATAGGCTTGCGCCTGGTGTTGAAACCGCGATCGCTCGCGGGTGGCCGGGTTCCGGCCGTTCCGGAACATCCGGCCACCGGCCGGGGGTGGTGGCTGCCGCCCCCGGCCGGTCGTCTCAGGTGGTGTCGTCCTCCCGCCTCAGTGACCGCCATCCGGCCGCGACGACCGGCGCCAGCCTCGGCAGGAGCGGGCCGCCGATGGCCGCCGCGATCCCGGTGATGAGGACGATCAGCACGACATAGCGCACGGCTCCCAGCGCCCAGGGCGGCGTCGGCGAGGAACTCGCCTCGGCCGCAGCCGGCTTCGGCGACGCGGTGGAGACGCCGCCGGACGGAGCGGGCTTCGGGGAGCCGGAGGGCGCGGCGCTCCCCGCGCCGTCACCCGCGGGAGCGCCG
>NZ_FMDK01000245.1 GCF_900091995.1 Streptomyces sp. MnatMP-M17 | reverse complement strand
GGTTAGCGGCTCGCCGCTCGCCGCCCGTCGACCGGGTCCGGCGGGGGCGAGGCACAACGGCGCTGCTAGTTTGTGCCGGTCCGAGTTCCGTGAGCCGCCGGGAGGTCCTGCCATGTCCGCACCGTCCGCCGCGAAGCTCCCGCCCTTCGATCCCGCCGATCCTCTCGGTCTCGACGATCTCCTCGATCCGGAGGACCTGGCGATCCGCGACACCGTGCGCGCCTGGGCCACGGACCGTGTGCTGCCTCATATCGCCGAGTGGTACGAGCGCGGCGAGCTGCCCGTCATCCGCGAGCTGGCCAGGGAGCTGGGCGGACTCGGCGCCCTCGGTATGTCCCTGAAGGGCTACGGCTGCGCGGGTGCCACCGCCGTCCAGTACGGGCTCGCCTGTCTGGAGCTGGAGGCCGCCGACTCCGGGATCCGCTCGCTCGTCTCCGTACAGGGCTCGCTCGCCATGTACGCGATCCACCGCTACGGCTCAGACGAGCAGAAGCAGCGCTGGCTGCCCGGGATGGCGGCGGGCGAGATCATCGGCTGCTTCGGACTCACCGAGCCCGACCACGGTTCGGATCCGGCCGGAATGCGGATGTACGCCAAGCGCGACGGCGGCGACTGGGTGCTCAACGGCCGAAAGATGTGGATCACCAATGGCTCGGTGGCGGGCGTCGCCGTCGTCTGGGCGCGCACCGACGACGCCGAGGGCGGAATCAGGGGATTCCTCGTCCCGGCCGGCACTCCGGGCTTCTCCGCGCCCGAGATCAGACACAAGTGGTCGCTGCGCGCCTCGGTCACCAGCGAGCTGGTCCTCGACGACGTACGGCTCCCGGCCGATGCCGTACTCCCGGGCGTCAGCGGACTGCGTGGACCGCTGAGCTGTCTGAGCCATGCCCGGTACGGCATCGTCTGGGGCTCCATGGGCGCCGCGCGCGCCAGCTTCGAGTCGGCGCTGTCGTACGCCACCTCACGTGAGCAGTTCGGACGGCCGATCGGCGGCTTCCAGCTCACCCAGGCCAAACTGGCCGACATGGCCCTCGAACTGCACAAGGGAATCCTGCTCGCCCACCATCTCGGGCGGCGTATGGACGCGGGCCGGCTCCGCGCCGAGCAGATCAGCTTCGGCAAGCTCAACAATGTGCGGGAAGCGATCGAGATCTGCCGGACCGCGCGGACGGTCCTCGGCGCCAACGGGATCTCGCTGGAGTATCCCGTGATGCGCCATGCCACGAATCTTGAGTCGGTGCTCACCTACGAGGGCACCGTCGAGATGCATCAGCTTGTCCTGGGCAAGGCGCTCACCGGTCTTGACGCCTTCCGGTGACTCCGGTCCACTCCGGCTCCGGGCCACTTCCGGTGCGGCGCGCGCCTCGGTGAACCGATGAGCGCCCTGCTCAGCTCTGGTTGAAGAAGCCGTCCTGCGGCCGTCCCGCCGCGTCGCCGGTGACGATCTCCGTGTCGGCCGGGCTCAGCAGGAAGACCCGGGTGGCGACCCGGTCGATCGAACCGCGCAGTCCGAAGATCAGCCCGGCGGCGAAGTCCACGACGCGCTTGGCGTCGGAGGCCTCCATGGCGGTGAGGTTCATGATGACCGGGACACCGGCGCGGAACAGCTCACCGATGCTCCGGGCGTCCCGGAAGCTCTCCGGGGAGACGGTGGCGATTCTGCGGTCACGCTCCTGGGCGGTCTCGGAGGCCACCCGCACCCGCGGATCGGTCTTCCAGGTGTCGCCGCTCTCCGCACTCTCGGCGTACTCGTCGTCGTAGTAACGCTCGTCGCTGTCCTCAACGAGGCCCAGCCAAGCGCTCGCCTTGCGCACCGATCCCATGGACGCCTCCTTTCACCGCGGTCACATCTCGTTCCCTGCCCCTATCGTCGTCCATGATGCGGATTGAGCGCCAAGGGGATAGTCGGCGCGCAGGCGATTCGTGACGGTACTGGTGCAGAAGATGTGGCGATTCGTCAAGGTTCTTCCAGCGTAGGGCCCCTGACGGGGTGCAAAATATGAACTTCCGGCCAGATGGGTGAGGCTGGGGACGTACGGGTGAACGGAGCGCTCGGTACGATGCCTCGCGCGCCAATGAGTGACTTCTCGGGGGATCAGTCATGTTCGGAATCGTCAGACCATGCAGTCACCGTCTCACCGACGGTCTCAAGACCGAGTGGATGGCTCATCTCTGCGGGCTCTGTCTGGCACTTCGCTCGGACCACGGCCAGTTCTCGCGGATCGTCACCAACTACGACGGGCTGATCGTCTCGGTTCTGACGGAGGCTCAGCTCGAACGCGCCGATGTACGGCGCCGGACGGCCGGGCCCTGTCCGCTGCGCGGTATGCGGACCGCGCCGGTCGCCCGTGGCGAGGGCGCGCGGCTGGCCGCCGCCGTCTCCCTGGTGCTGGCCTCGGCGAAGGTACGG
>NZ_FMDK01000187.1 GCF_900091995.1 Streptomyces sp. MnatMP-M17 | reverse complement strand
TCGCCCGCCACTGGAGCCGCCTTCCTGAGCGTGCCGCGCTGGTGCTGGCTGCTGCTGCCACCAGGGCGGCCGAGTACGCGAAGCGCGAGGCTGCATTCGCCGCTGAGCAGGAGGCGAAGGCGGCGTCCATCAGGGCCGAGCGGGCGCGGGTACGGTCCCGGCTGTACGCCGTCAACGGCATCGCCCGCCGGCGTCCCAGGCCGCAGGGTTCGCTCCGGTTGGGATGGGTGCCGGTCGGCCTGGTCGACAGCAAGGGGCTCGGCATGGGCACCATGAGGGTGCGCGAGGTCGAGTTCAGCGAGGCCCTGCCCGGGGCCCTGGTGTACGAGGTCGAGGGACGCCGCCTCGAGGGACGTTTCACGGTCGGCTGCGACCAGTGGCGGCCGGAGCCGCTTCCACAGGGCGTCCGCGTCACCTACGGCCACGTCGAGGATTCCAGCCCCTTCCGTCATGAACACCCGCACGAGCCGCAGGTGTTCGGAGTGCGGGTCGGCGGACTGTGGGACTGCGAGAAGGCCGGGAAGATCACTGCTACCGCGCCGGCCCGCCTGTCGGCGCACGCCCGTACTGGCGTGCGGACCCGTATGTCCGCCTCCGATGCCGCCGAGCGGTACTGCTCCGCCGTCCTGCGGGCGCTCGCACTGCACTACCTGGCCCGGTCCGACCGAGCTGCTCTGCAGTTGGCTGCCGCGCAGGCCAACGTCCGGTCCCAGCGCGCCCAGGCCCGCGAGGAGCTGCGGAAGCTGCTGGACGAGCAGAGGCGGGCGGAGCGTGCCACGAGGCGGCACCGGCGTCGGGAGGCCGAGTACCGGTCGCTGCTCGGCCAGGCCGACGGCTGGCCCGGTGCCTGACGAGAGGAGGGAGATGCCGATCGTGTCGAACAACCCGCCCCTCGCGGGTTCCGGTCGGTCCGGCGGGTCCGGTTCTGCGCACCCTGAAGGTGCGCGGGGTCCCACTGTGCGGGAGCGGCAGTACCTCAAGTGCGCCGGCGCGCACCCCTTGGGGCACTTGCCGGGGGAGGTCAGTGCCCGGCTGGTGGCGGCGATGCTGGCCGAGGAGTGGATCTACCGGGAGGACGCAGACGGTTACCGGCTGGAGGCTGACGAGGCGCTGACGTTCCAGGGCGGCACCGCGTGGAGGATCACTCCGTGCGGACGCTGGGCCGCGTTGACCGCTCGGCAGCGCAGGCTGCTCACCGCACTCGGTGACAGCAGCGTGGCCCTCGCGCACACTGACGGCAGGGCGACGGAGTTGGCCCAGGTGCACTTGGTCGAGGACGTCGGCGGCGTGATGCAGCTGACCGTGCTGGGCGCCTCGTTGGTCCGCGCCTTCGTGACCGGGGCTGGGCAGCCGTAAGGCTCCGGCCCGCGGTCTCGGGGGGAAAGCGCGGAGGCCGGAGCCTCACCGGGCGAGGTCGGGGCGGAGTGTCGGGGGGGGGGGGGCACTCCGGGGGG
>NZ_FMDK01000141.1 GCF_900091995.1 Streptomyces sp. MnatMP-M17 | reverse complement strand
CGGGCCTCCTGCCATACGTACGCCGTACCGCTCGGGTCAGTCCTCGCCGAGGTACGCCTTGCGTACGGATTCGTCGTGCAGGAGGTTCTGTCCGCTGCCGGAGAGGACGATCTTGCCGACTTCCATGACATGGCCGTGGTCGGCGAGTGAGAGCGCCGCCTGTGCGTTCTGTTCGACCAGCAGGATGGTGGTGCCCTGGGACTTCAGTTCGCTGATGGTGGCCATGATCTTCTGCATCATGATCGGCGAGAGTCCCATGGAGGGTTCGTCGAGCATGAGCAGTTTGGGCTGGGACATCAGGGCGCGGCCCATGGCGAGCATTTGCTGTTCGCCGCCGGAGAGTGTGCCTGCTGCCTGCTTCCGTCGTTCTCCGAGGATGGGGAAGAGGTCGTAGGCGCGCTGGACGTCTCTGGCGATGCCGTCGTTGTCCTTCCGCAGGAACGCGCCGAGGAGCAGGTTGTCCTCGATGGTCATGCGGGGGAAGATGTGCCGGCCTTCGGGGGAGTGCGCGAGGCCGAGGGCGACGATGTCGTGTGCTTGGGTTTTCTTGAGGGATTTGCCATTGAATTTGATCTGGCCGCCGAGCGGTCTGATCAGTCCGGAGAGGGTGCGCAGGGTGGTGGTTTTGCCGGCGCCGTTGGTGCCGATGAGGGTGACGATTTCGCCGGCCTGGACGCTGAACGAGATGCCTTTGACGGCCTCGATCTTGCCGTAGGCGACGCGCAGGTCCTCGACGTCGAGCAGTGCGGTCATCGGTCGTTCTCCTTGCCTGCGGACCCGGTGGCCTCGGCGGACCCGGTGGCTCCCGCGGACCCGGTTTCGGCCGCTTCTGTGGCCCCGGCCCCGGTTTCCGCCGCTTCGACTTCGGCGGCTTCTTCGGCGCCCGGCGCGCCTTCGAAGGGTTCGCCGAGGTAGGCGGCGATGACGCGTTCGTCCTGCTGGACGGTCTGGCTGTCGCCTTCGACGAGTTTCTCGCCCTGGACGAGGACGGCGACGCGGTCGCAGAGGTTGAAGATGAAGCGCATGTCGTGCTCGATGACGAGTACGGCGATGCCCATGTCCCGGATGGCGAAGACGAGTTCTTCGGTGGCCCGGGTTTCCTGCGGGTTCATGCCGGCGGTGGGCTCGTCGAGGAGCAGCAGTCCCGGTTCGCTGGCGAGGGCGCGGGCGATTTCGAGCTTGCGCTGTTCGCCGTAGGGCAGGTTGCGGGAGAGGTGTTCGGCTTTGCCGGCGAGGCCGATGAATTCGAGGAGTTCCATGGCGCGGGCGCGGGAGGCGGCTTCGGCGCGGTGGAATCCGGGGCCGCGGACGAGGGCGGACCAGAGTCCTTCTTTGGTGCGGGTGTGCCGGCCGACGAGCACGTTTTCGAGAACGGTCATGTTGCCGAAGAGGCGGATGTTCTGGAAGGTGCGGGCGATGCCGGCGGCGGTGACTTTGAAGGATTTGGCGGGCAGGACGGTGCCCTTGTAGCGGACTTCGCCTTCGGTGGGGATGTAGAGCCCGGTGAGGCAGTTGAAGAAGGTGGTTTTGCCGGCGCCGTTGGGGCCGATGAGTCCGACGATTTCGCCGCTTCCGACGGTGAGGTCGACGGAGCGTACGGCGGTGAGGCCGCCGAAGCGCATGGTGACGCCTCGGGCGTCGAGGACGGTTTCGCCGGGCGTGGTGGCCGGGGCGGTGTCCTTGGTGGTGGTGTCGGTGGTCATGGGTCAGGCCCCTGTCTTGCTGAGGACTGTGGGCGCTTCCGCGGTTTCGTGGAATTCCAGTTGGCGGCGGCGGTTGGGGATGAGCCCTTCGGGACGGAAGCGCATCAGGAGGATGAGCGCGAGTCCGAAGGCGAAGAGCTGGTAGTCGCCGAGGAACTGGAGTTTGTTGGGGATGAGGTAGAGCAGGGCGGCACCGACGAGGGGGCCGCTCATGGTGCCCATTCCGCCGAGGACGACGGCCGCGAGGAGGAACGCGGAGTTGGGCGGGACGGGCCAGGCGAAGAGGTACTGCTCGGGTGTCACGGTGTAGGTGACGTGTGCCTGTACGGTGCCGGCGAGTCCGGCGAGGGACGCTCCGAGGGCGAAGGCGATGAGTTTGACGCGGAAGCCGTTGATGCCCATGGCGAGTGCGGCGGTTTCGTCTTCGCGGATGGCGACCCAGGCGCGGCCGATGCGGGAGTCGCCGCTGCGTCGGAAGACGAGGACGACGACGGCCGTGATGAGCAGCATGAGGAAGAAGTAGTTGGCGAACCGGCCGATGGTGATGCCGGCGACGGCGTGTTCGGCTCCGAGGTCGAACCCGAGGATGTTGAGGTTCGGGATGGAGGCGATGCCGTTGGAGCCGTTGGTGATGTCGGGTCCGGAGGTGCCGTCGGTGTTGTTGACTGTGATGCGGAAGATTTCTCCGAAGCCGAGGGTGACGATGGCGAGGTAGTCGCCGCGGAGGCGGAGTGTGGGTGCGCCGATGAGGACGCCGAAGACGAGGGATGCTCCGGCGCCGACGAGGATGGCGGCCCAGAAGGGGAAGTGCACTCCGAGCGGTGAGGTGGGCGAGCCGGAGACGAGGGCCGCGGCGTAGGCGCCGACGCCGAGGAAGGCGACGTATCCGAGGTCGAGGAGTCCGGCGAGGCCGACGACGATGTTGAGTCCGAGGGCGACGGTGGCGAAGATCAGGATGTAGACGCCGATGGTCGCGAACTGGTCGTTGGTCTGGGTGAAGGGGAACAGGGCGGCGGCGATGAAGGCGCCGGCGATGGTGATGTTCTGGTGGCGGCCGGTGATTTCGGAGGCGCGGCTGATGAGGCCGGCTTTGTTGAGCGCGGCGAATCCGAGGCCGGCGACGATCATGAAGCCGATGAACAGTTCGTCGTACTCGGTGCCGATGCCGTAAGTGAAGATGCCGAGGCCGAGCGCGAGGATGGCCGTGATGATCAGGATCTCGACATAGCTCGGCAGGGCGCGTGAGGCGCTGACGGGCCCGGTGGCGAAGGCGGCCTTGAAGACGGTCCAGCGGTTGCCGGCGTTGTGCTTGTACTGGTCCCAGCCGGTGTCCTCGGGGTCGGCGGGGTCGGTCGCCGGGCGCTCGAAGGGAAGTCCGAGGGCTCCGAGGAGCGCTGCGAGGGTGGCCAGGCCGGTGACGTATCCGCCGGGTTCGAGGTTGGCGAGCCCGCCGAGTTTCACGGTGATGGCGATGAGCGTGTACCAGGCGGTGGCGAAGGCGGCGAGGGCGGCGAGTTTGACGGCCGCGTCGGCGCCGGCGGGTGCGAGCCAGCGGGTGCCTTTGACGCCGTAGGAGGCCAGCGCGAAGAGGACGGTGAGCGCTCCGGCGATGAGGACCTGCCACTGGAGGCCGCCGGGGTATCCGTAGACGGTGAGATCTCCGGGGAAGGCGGGGGTCCAGGTCCAGGCCAGGAAGGCGCTGATGACCGTCAGGGCGCCGCCGCCGGCCGCGAGGGCCCGTGCGGTGGTGGCGGGCAGCGGGACGAGTCCGCGGCGTGGCGGTCCGGCCGCGGCGAGCGGGGTGTCCGGTGTGTCGGGGGAGTCCGCGAGGGGGGTCTGTGTGGTCATGGTTCTCACGCCCTGTCCGCGACGCGCTCGCCGAGGAGGCCTTGTGGCCTGACGAGGAGTACGACGATGAGGAGTACGAAAGCCCAGACGTCGGCCCAGGACTGGCCGCCGAGCTGTTGCATACCGGGGATGTCCGCGATGTATGCGGTGGCCATGGTTTCCGCGATGCCGAGGACGAGTCCGCCGAGCATGGCGCCGTAGATGTTGCCGATGCCGCCGAGGACCGCGGCGGTGAACGCCTTGAGTCCGAGGAGGAAGCCCATCTTGTATTCGACGACGCCGTACTTGAGGCCGTAGGCGACGGCGCCGACGGCGGCGAAGGCCGCGCCGAGGGCGAAGGCGACGACGATGATGCGGTCGGTGTTGACGCCCATGAGCTTGGCGGTGTCGCGGTCCTGCGCGGTGGCCTGCATGCCTCGTCCGGTGCGGGTGCGCATCACGAAGAACGCGAGGATCGCCATGCAGAGCGGGGCGGCGGCGATGAGGAAGATGTCACCGGTCTGGATGGTGACGGAGCCGATGTGGAAGGGGCCGCCGGGGATCTGCGGGAAGGTGCGGGCGGACTTCGCTTCGGGGTACCAGGCCCAGACGGCCTGCTGGAGCGCCAGGGAGAGGCCGATCGCGGTGATCAGCGGGGCGAGTCTGGGGGCGCCGCGCAGAGGGCGGTAGGCGAAGCGTTCCGCGCCGATGGCGATGGTGGTGGCGACGACGACGGCTCCGACGAGCATGAGCGGCAGGGCCAGCCACATGGTGGTCCCGGTGGGCAGCATGAGCCAGACCGTGAGGGCGCCGAAGCCGCCGGTCATGAAGATCTCGCCGTGGGCGAAGTTGATGAGCTGGACGATGCCATAGACCATCGTGTAGCCGATGGCGACGAGCCCGTACATGGAGCCCAATAGCACGCCGTTGACCAGCTGTTGCGGCAGTTCGTGCACCGCGGGTCCTCCGATTTTCTTCGGATGTGGCACCGCGCGGGGCGCATTGTGTGGCGCCCCGCGCGGCTGTGGGAGTTACGGAGTCAGCGGCGGATCAGCTGAAGGTGCCGGATTCGACGGGCTTGTGGGCGCCGTTCTCGACGGAGTAGACCGTGAGCTGCTTGTTGGTGGTGTCACCGAACTCGTCGAAGGAGACCTTCCCGGAGACGCCGTCGAAGGAGACGTTCTGTACGGCGTCGACGACCTTGGCGCGGGCGTCCTCGGGGAGCTTGCCGCCGTTGTCCTCGACGACCTTCTTCACGCCCTCGATGATCGCCCAGGCGGAGTCGTAGGAGTAGCCGCCGTAGGCCTCGTAGGCCTCCTTGAAGCCGGCCTTCTCGTAGTTGGCGATGAACTCCTTGGCGGAGTCGAGCGTCTCGATGGGCGCGCCGACGGAGGTGGCGATGTCGCCGTTGGAGGCGGCGCCGGCGAGCTTGATGTACTCGGCGCTGTAGAGGGCGTCACCACCGGCGACGGGGATCTTGGCGCCGGAGTCCTTGATCTGCTTGCTCAGCGGACCGCCGGCCGGGTACTCGCCGCCGTAGTAGACGATGTCGGCGCCGGAGTTCCTGACCTTGGTGACGACGGCGCTGAAGTCCTTGGTGTCGGGGTTGACGTGGTCGGTCCCGACGACCTTGCCGCCGAGCTTCTCGAACTCGGCGGTGAAGGTGCCGGCGAGACCGGCGCCGTAGGTCTTCTTGTCGTCGATGATGAAGGCCTTGGTCTTCTTGGCCTTGTTGTAGATGTACTGGGCGGCGAAGGGGCCCTGGATGGCGTCGGTGGTGGCCGTACGGAAGTACGACTTGTAGGTGCGCGTCTTGGTGCCGCCGTTCCACTCCGGGCCCTGGGTGAGGGCCGGGTTGGTGTTGGCCGGCGAGACCTCGACCAGCTTGGCGTCGTCGAAGACCTTCTGCATGGACTCGGCGACGGACGAGTTGAGCGGGCCGACGACGCCGAGGACGTCCTTGTCGGAGACGAACTTGGTGGCGTTCTGCTGGCCGGAGGACGGCTGCGCCTGGTCGTCGAGGGCTTCGAACTTGAAGGTGACGCCCGGGACGTACTTCTTCTCGTTGGCCTGGCGGACGGCCAGGTCGACGGAGTTCTTGATGCCGAGGCCCAGCGCGGAGAGGTCGCCGGTCAGCGGGGCGTCGATGCCGATGACGACGGTCGTGTCGCCACCGTCGGTGGTACCGCCCTTGCTCTCGTCCCGCGAGCCACAGGCGGTCAGCGCGAGTGTCCCCGCGGTGAGGGCGGCCGTCATGGCCATGAGTGAACGTTGACGCACGATTCAGTCCTTTCACCTGGCACGGCCGCCCCCCCTGGGACGTACCGAGTCGAGCGCGGGAACCGAACTGAAGGTAATCCGGTGGCGCGGTGACTGGCCGTGACTCTAAGCGCGCTGGTCTGAATGGTGCAGAGGTCCAGGCCATGCTGTGACTCTCTTGTTATGACAGGAGAGAATCGAAGATCGGATACACGGGGTGGAAAGGGCGGTTTAACACCGTTCGGCAGTCCGGATGGTGAGAACCAGCAGGACGGCGCGGAGCGGCGCTGACGAGGGCTTGTGGCCGGCGTGCGTCCGCCGGAGGGTGGCGGCGGGATCGTCGGGGCGGCCGGAGCCGAGTGCGGGACTCCGCTGTTGTATTGCGGGTTTATTACCGAGTGTTACGTCCAGGAAAGGGAATCCGGCATTCCGCGGGACTTTTCCGCAATCCCGGATATGCGCCGTAACAATCGTTTTCTGTGCGGGTCCGGGCGGGTCCGGCTCTTACGGTGAAGGGTGGCCGGATGCCGTGGTGTGGTTGCCGCTCCCGACCGGTCTCGATCGCTTCCGGCTGATCCTGATCGCTCCTGATCGCTTCGGCTGGGCTCGGTCCGTGAGGCGTGGAGTCGCCGTGAACCTTGGGGAGAGGTGCTACGGAAGGTGACGAGGTCGGGCATCCACGGCGGGTACGGGATGCCCGATGCCCCGATCGGGCGCCTGCCGCGCCCGGGTATGCGGTCGCGGCGCCCGGTTCAGGGACCGGAACTGCCCGCTTCCGGGTGCGTCGCCGCGGAGCCGCTCGGTGCCGGGGCGGGTGTCGGTGTCAGGACTTCGGTGCGGCGTCGCGCAGGAGGCAGGTCAGCCGGGCCGTGCAGACCCGCTTGTCCTGCTCGTCCGTGATGACGATCTCGTACGTCGTGGTGGTGCGCCCGAGATGGACGGGCGTCGCGACGCCCGTGACGGTTCCGCTGCGGACACCGCGGTGGTGGGTGCAGTTGAGGTCCACGCCCACGGCGATCTTGGAGCTGCGGCCGTGCAGCATCGCGCCGACGGAGCCGAGCGTCTCGGCGAGTACGGCCGACGCGCCGCCGTGCAGCAGCCCGTACGGCTGCGTGTTGCCCTCGACGGGCATGGTGCCGACGACGCGCTCGGCGGACGCCTCGACGATCTCCACGCCCATCCGGGTGCCGAGATGCCCGGCGGAGAAGAGCGCGGGCAGATCGACGCCGAGCGCGGAGTACTCGTCGATGATGTCCTGCGGCAGCTTCGCGGTGGACTGCTCACCCATGGGCCCGGCTCCGATCGGATCGTCTGCGGTCGTTCGGCGTGCGCTGTGTGCACGGTCCTGCTTATCAGATGACTGAGCGAACGCTTAGGGCGGGCATCACAGCGGCACCGGGCATGCGGAGACGGAAACGGGACAGGGCGGGGCGTACGGCTCGGCACGCGCGTAGGGCACGGCTGTACGGAACGGGCGGCACGGCACCGCTGTACGGAACGGGCGGCCGGCGCGAGGTCGTCGGCGCCGGCCGCCCTCCCGCTCTCGGCTCGTGCTCTCAGCTCGACGGCTCGAACCGTACGATCACGGACTTGCTCGTCGGGGTGTTGCTCGTATCGGCCGTGGCGCCCAGCGGGACCAGCACATTGGTCTCCGGGTAGTAGGCGGCGGCGCAGCCGCGCGCGGTCGGGTAGTGGACGATCCGGAAGCCGGGCGCGCGCCGCTCCACGCCGTCCTTCCACTCGCTGACCAGATCGGTGTACGAGCCGTCCGCGAGGCCGAGCGCCGCCGCGTCCTCGGGGTTGACCAGGACGATCCTGCGGCCTCCCTTGATGCCGCGGTAGCGGTCGTCCAGTCCGTAGATCGTGGTGTTGTACTGGTCGTGCGAGCGCAGCGTCTGGAGCAGCAGCCGGCCTTCGGGAAGCTTCGGGTACTCCACGGGCGCCGCGGTGAAGTTGGCCTTGCCGGTGGCGGTGGGGAAGCGGCGCTCGTCGCGCGGGGCGTGCGGCAGTGCGAAGCCGCCGGGGACGGCCACGCGCGCGTTGAAGTCCTCGAAGCCGGGGATCACCCGGGCGATCCGGTCGCGGATGTGCCCGTAGTCCTTCTCGAAGTCCTCCCACGGAGTCAGGGACGCGGGGCCGAGAGCGGCGCGCGCCATCCGTGTGACGATGGCGGGCTCGGAGAGCAGATGGGCGCTGGCGGGCGGGAGGTTGCCGCGGGAGGCGTGCACCATGCCCATGGAGTCCTCGACGGTCACGATCTGCCGGACGCCCGCCTGGATGTCCTTGTCGGTACGGCCCAGGGTGGGCAGGATCAGCGCGCGGGTGCCGGTGACCACATGCGAGCGGTTGAGCTTGGTCGACACATGGACGGTGAGCCGGGCGCGGCGTATCGCGGCTTCGGTGACATCGGTGTCAGGAGTCGCGGCGACGAAGTTGCCGCCCATCGCGAAGAACACCTTGGCCTTGCCGTCGCGCAGCGCCTCGATGGACCGTACGACGTCGTAGCCGTGGTGGCGCGGCGAGGTGATGGCGAACTCGCGGTCCAGGGCGTCGAGAAAGGCGTCGTCCGGCCGCTCGAAGATGCCCATGGTGCGGTCGCCCTGGACGTTGGAGTGGCCGCGCACCGGGCAGACGCCGGCGCCGGGGCGGCCGATGTTGCCGCGCAGCAGCAGGAAGTTGACGACTTCGCGGATGGTCGGCACGGAGTGCTTGTGCTGGGTCAGGCCCATCGCCCAGCAGACGATGGTGCGCTGCGAGGCGAGGACGAGGGCGAGCGCCTCCTCGATCTCGGCGCGCTCCAGGCCGGTGGCGGTCAGCGTCTCGTCCCAGTCGGCGGCGTCGGCGGCGGCCGTGAACTCCTCGTACCCGTGGGTGTGTTCACGGATGAAGGCTTCGTCGACCGCGCCGGGAGTCCGGAGGATCAGCTTGTTCAGCAGCCGGAAGAGGGCCTGGTCCCCGCCGATCCTGATCTTGAGGAAGAGATCGGTGAGTGCGGCGCCCTTGACCATGCCCAGAGGCGTCTGCGGGTTTTTGAACCGCTCAAGACCGGCCTCGGGCAGCGGATTGACCGAGATGATCTTCGCGCCCGCCGCTTTGGCCTTCTCCAGCGCGGAGAGCATCCGCGGATGGTTGGTGCCCGGGTTCTGGCCGGCCACGATGATCAGATCCGCCTGGTGGAGATCCTCCAGGGAGACACTGCCCTTGCCGATGCCGATGGTCTCCACAAGCGCCGAGCCGGAGGACTCGTGGCACATGTTGGAGCAGTCCGGCAGATTGTTCGTACCGTACTCGCGGGCGAAGAGCTGGAGCAGGAACGCGGCCTCGTTGCTGGTGCGGCCCGAGGTGTAGAAGAGCGCCTCGTCGGGCGAGCCGAGCGCGGTCAGCTCCTCGGCGATGATCGCGAAGGCCCGATCCCAGCTCACCGGTCTGTAGTGCTCGGGATCCTCGGCGGTGTCCAGCAGCATCGGCTGGGTGATACGGCCCTGCTGTCCGAGCCAGTAGCCGCTGCGGGCGGCGAGGTCGGACAGTGGGTGCGCGGAGAAGAAGTCGGGGGTGACGCGGCGTACGGTGGCCTCTTCCGCGACCGCCTTGGCGCCGTTCTCGCAGAACTCCGCGGTGTGCCGGTGGTCGCCCTCGGGCCAGGCGCAGCCCGGGCAGTCGAAGCCGTTCTTCTGGTTGACCTTGAGGAGCGTCCGTGCGGTCCTGCGCACGCCCATCTGCTGGTGTGAGATGAGGAGTGAATGCGCGACGGCGGGGATTCCCGCCGCGGCATGTTTGGGGGCCGTTACCCGCGGCGAGTCCTGTGCCGGATCACCTGCTGGCGGCTTGCTGGCCATCACGCTCTCCTTGAGCCTAAGTGTCGACTGTCTACAGTATTCAATTCTCCCACGCCTCTGTGGCAACGTTACGTCCGGCCGGTGTCGGGATCGTTGCGGGACGGGGTTGCCGGTGCGACGGCGCGGGCCGGCGGTCCGGCGGTGCGGGGACGGTGCGGGGCTGTCGCTGGACGGCGCGGCGTTGTCAGTGCGACGTGGCAGGATCGGGTCTGTGGCTGAGACAGCATCGAAGAAGACCGCAGACAACCGTCCACGCCTGCTCCTCATGGACGGGCACTCCCTGGCGTACCGGGCGTTCTTCGCGCTGCCCGCGGAGAATTTCACGACCGCGACCGGTCAGCCGACCAATGCCATCTACGGCTTCGCGTCCATGCTGGCCAACACCTTGCGTGATGAGTCGCCCACGCATTTCGCGGTCGCCTTCGACGTCTCGCGCAAGACATGGCGCTCCGAGGAGTTCCCTGAATACAAGGCGAACCGCTCGAAGACGCCCGACGAGTTCAAGGGACAGGTCGAGCTGATCGGGGAGCTGCTGGACGCGATGAGCGCGGACCGCTTCGCGATCGACGGCTTCGAGGCGGACGACGTGATCGCCACGCTCGCCACGCAGGCCGAGGCCGCGGGCTTCGAGGTGCTGATCGTCACCGGCGACCGGGACTCGTTCCAGCTCATCAGCGAGCACACGACGGTGCTGTATCCGACCAAGGGCGTCTCCGAGCTGACCCGTTTCACTCCGGAGAAGGTCCAGGAGAAGTACGGGCTCACACCCGCGCAGTATCCGGACTTCGCGGCCCTGCGCGGTGATCCGTCCGACAATCTGCCCGGTATCCCGGGTGTCGGCGAGAAGACCGCGGCGAAGTGGATCAACCAGTTCGGCTCCTTCGATGAACTCGCCACGCGCGCCGACGAGATCAAGGGCAAGGCCGGACAGAACTTCCGCGACCATCTGGAGTCGGTCAAGCTCAACCGGCGGCTCACGGAGATGGTGCGCGATGTCGAGCTGCCCAAGGGCCCGCAGGATCTGGAGCGCGCGCCGTACGACCGCGCGGCCGTGAAGCGGGTGCTGGACGTGCTGGAGATCCGTAACCCGAGTCTGCGCGAGCGGCTGCTCGCGGTGGATCCGGGCGCCGCCGAGCACGAGGCGCCGGCGCCCGCC
>NZ_FMDK01000221.1 GCF_900091995.1 Streptomyces sp. MnatMP-M17 | reverse complement strand
CGAACCCGGCCGCCGGACCGCCGCCCGGACCGCCGCCGGACGCCATGAGGCCCGCCGCCGGACCGCCGCCCCGACCGCCGTGGGACCCCTCGGAAAGAGGGGGCGCACTCGCTCCCATGGCGCGCGCCGGTGGCCCACTCCGTGGCGCGCGTCCCCCGTAGAGGTGAGTTGAGACCTCTTCGAAACATGGGCCCTACGACAGGCCCATGCGGCTCGTTGCATGGCAGAACATCGCTACACCTGTTAACTCCCTTATGTTCCAAGGCCATTAACCACCTTCAACCATGCAAAAACGTGCCTGCCTATAGGTGATTGTGCGACCGGACCCACCGCCCGCCCGAGCCCTACTATCGGCTCGCCATGACAGCAGCAGGGAAACACCAGGTGAGCCGGACGGACACATCCCGCCGGGGAAGCCGGCAAGGTCGGGCGGGCATCCGGGACGTGGCCGCCGCAGCCGGTGTCTCCATCACGACTGTCTCGGACGCGCTCAACGGCAAGGGACGGTTACCCGACGCCACGCGACGCCATGTCCGAGAGGTCGCAGAACGCCTCGGCTATCGACCGTCCGCCGCCGCCCGAACCCTCCGTACCGGTAAGTCGGGCCTCATCGGCCTGACGGTCACGACGTACGGGGATGAACCTTTCACCTTCACCGAGTTCGCCTACTTCGCCGAGATGGCCAGGGCCGCCACCTCCGCCGCGCTTGCCCGCGGCTACGCCCTCGTCATCCTCCCCGCCACCTCCCGCCATGACGTCTGGGCGAATGTCGCCCTCGACGGCACCGTCGTCATCGATCCCTCCGACCACGATCCGGTCGTCACCGAACTCGTCCGCCAGGGCCTTCCCGTCGTCTCCGACGGCCGGCCCGCGGGCACCCTTCCCGTCACCGCCTGGGTCGACAACGACCATGAGGCGGCCGTCCTCGATCTGCTCGACCATCTCGCCGCGGCCGGAGCGCGCCGGATCGGTCTGCTCACCGGCACCACCACGGACACCTACACCCGGCTCTCCACCACCGCCTATCTGCACTGGTGCGAACGCGTCGGCCAGGACCCGGTCTACGAGTCCTATCCCGCCCACGACCCGTGCGCCGGGGCCGTCGCCGCCGACCGGCTGCTGGCCCGCCCGGACCGGCCCGACGCCGTGTACGGGCTCTTCGATCCCAACGGCACCGATCTGCTCGCCGCCGCACGGCGGTACGGACTGCGCGTACCGGACGATCTCCTGCTCGTCTGCTGCAGCGAGTCCACCGTGTACGCGTCGACGGAACCGCCCATCACGACGCTCTCGCTCAAGCCACGCCGTATCGGCACCGCCGTCGTCCAGCTCCTCATCGACGCCATCGAAGGGCTGGAGACCGACCGGCCGGTCGAGCAGGTCATACCGACCGAACTGATCGTCCGTACCTCCTCCCAGCGACGCCCTCCGCGCACCACGGTCAGCGCGCCCCGCTCTCCCGCAGCCGACTGACCGAAGGCCCAGACCTTTCGCATTTCGGGCGATCGGCGCGAAAACAGCCGCTGAACCGGAGGTGCAATCGGATTCACCACCCCTGGTACGTCACACAGGACGAGCTGCATTCCTATGATGGGCGGACGACACCACGGACCTTCCCTCACCACCGGTGGACTCACCGCCACCGGCCGGACGGCCCGCGAGGTGTACGGCGGTACGACGGCGGTGGAGGGGTCGATGACACAGGGGGCCGGCCAGGGACCCGTGGTGCGGACGGCGACATTGCGCGACTTCCGCGTACCGCCGTACGCACAGGTCCCCGTGCAGTCCGGACCGCCCGGACAGCCCGGCCCCCCGGCCGGTGCCATGTCCGGGCCGGCCGGTCCCATGTCCGGGCATCCCGGCAACGCGGTCCCCGACGACGAGCCGCCGGAGGGCTACACACCCACCGAGCGCGACCTCCCGGTCATCAACCGGGGGGACACGGTCCAGGTACGGGTGGCTCCGGCCGCCGACGCGCCGGGGCCCGACGGCCTCGGCCCGCTCTATGTCGTCGGCGATGTCCACGGCTATCTCGACGAACTCCTCGCCGCGCTCGCCGAACAGGGGCTGATCGACGCCGACGGCCACTGGACGGCGGGCAGCGCCCGCCTCTGGTTCCTCGGGGACTTCACCGACCGCGGTCCGGACGGTATCGGCGTCATCGATCTCGTCATGCGGCTCTCCGCGGAGGCGGCGGCGGCGGGCGGCTACTGCAAGGCCCTGATGGGCAATCACGAGCTGCTGCTGATCGGCGCCAAGCGGTTCGGCGACACCCATGTCAACTCCGGCGCGGGCACGGCCACCTTCCAGGCCGCCTGGCTGCTGAACGGCGGTCAGCGCACCGATATGGAGCGCCTCCAGGACGTCCATCTCCAGTGGATGTCCCGGCTCGACGCGGTGGTCGAGGAGGAGGGACACCTGCTGGTGCACTCCGACACGACGGCCTATCTGGACTACGGTTCCACGATCGAGGACGTCAACGACACCATTCATCAGATCCTCACCCGCAATGACGCGGACGAATGCTGGGATCTGTTCCGCAAGCTCACGAAACGCTTCGCGTTCCGCGACGACGGCGGCCCGCAGGCCGTCCAGGAACTGCTCTCCAAGTATGGCGGACAGCGCATCGTCCATGGCCACAGCCCCATTCCGTATCTGCTGGGCGAAGTCGGCACCGAAGATGTCTCGGACGGCGAGGCGGACACCGGCCCGGTGGTGGAAGGGCCACATGTATATGCCGACGGACTTGCCATCGCGATGGACGGCGGAGTGACCATGGCGGGAAAGCTGCTGGTCGTCCGGCTTCCTCTGGAGAACTGAAACACCGTCACGCGAGTGATTTCCGCAAACCCCCTGTCACCACGCGCCGGAAGAGCTCTACCATCGGTTTATCCGTAGCAGGCTCTCCTCCGTTTTCGCCAACTGCCCGTCCTATACGGGCAAACCGGCCCTACGGAGCATCGGGGGATGCACATGAACAGCGCTCCACACCTGCTGAGCGAGGATCGCGCGGATTTCGAGCGGATCCTCGATGACGTACTGCGCAACGCACACGACCGGCCGGATCTCGACACGGTCGGGGAGCGGCTCAACAATGAGCAGCTCCGCACGATGGCGCTGAACGCCACGGCGCTGATAACGACGGCCGCAGCCGCCGAGTACGAGCACTACAGAAAGATCCGCGAGGAGTCACGCTCGCCGGGGCCCTCGGTCTCGGTCCGCGATTCCGTACTGGAGCCGGAGGGAAGCGAGCCGACGGGATCCGGTGCGGGGCTGACGGCTGTTGTCACCGTGCTGCTCCCGGTGCTCGGAGGCACGGCCGCGGTGATCTTCCTGATCGTCGGTTATCTCCTCAAGGCGCTCAGTCGGCCGCCCGCGTTCGCCGACAGCCTGGTCGCCGTGGGCTGGTTCTTCGGTGCCATCACCGCGATAGGCATCCTGGCCGCCGCGACGGGCCTGCTGATCACGGCCCTGCGCAACAGCTCGACCCAGCTTCCGGCCGAGGAGCCGACGAGCGGTGAGCTGCCGGACGAAGTGGCCCGTGCGCGGGAGGCCTGGCGCCATGCCCTGCTGGAGCGCGGCATTCTGCCCTTCCTGCGCGCCGCTCTGGCCGACCCGAGCGCGGATCCGGCCGCGCCACCGCCCAGGTCGATCAAGCATCTGCCCAAGATCGGCTACAGCCGGCCCGACTTCACCAGCCCGGACGAAGGCGCCACCACCGGCCAGCGCCCGAGCTTCACCAGCCCGGACTTCACCAGCCCCGACTTCGGCGGCCCGGACCACCATCCGGAGTGACGTACGGCGCCGACGGCCCCGGAGACCGCCGACGGCTCCCGGAGACTTCGTCAGACAGCCGGTGTGAGCGGTGGGGCCCGGACCTCGGACCGGGGCCGCCACCGCTCACCTACCGCAAGTCTCCAGATCAGTCAGCCAGCGGCAGATATACGCGATTGCCGCTCGCCGCGAACTCCTTGGACTTCTGGGCCATGCCCGCCTCGATCTCGGCGGCTCCGAACACGGTGTCCTCCGTCCCGGTGCCCTCCGTACCGGCGCCCGCCGTCCCGCCACTCGCCATGTCGCCGCCGTGCCGCTGCCTGATGTCCTGTGAGATCTTCATCGAGCAGAACTTGGGGCCGCACATCGAGCAGAAGTGAGCCGTCTTCGCCGGTTCGGCCGGGAGAGTCTCGTCGTGGAATTCCCGGGCCGTGTCCGGGTCGAGGGCCAGATTGAACTGGTCCTCCCAGCGGAACTCGAACCGGGCGTCGGAGAGGGCGTCGTCCCAGTCCTGCGCTCCCGGATGGCCCTTGGCGAGGTCCGCCGCATGGGCCGCGATCTTGTAGGTGATGACACCGGTCTTGACGTCGTCCCGGTTCGGCAGACCGAGGTGCTCCTTGGGCGTGACATAGCAGAGCATCGCCGTCCCCCACCAGGCGATCATCGCCGCACCGATCCCGGAGGTGATGTGGTCGTACGCCGGAGCCACATCGGTCGTCAGCGGGCCGAGCGTGTAGAACGGCGCCTCCTCGCAGATCTCCTGCTGAAGGTCGATGTTCTCCTTGATCTTGTGCATCGGGACATGGCCCGGCCCTTCGATCATCGTCTGTACGCCCAGCCGCTTCGCGGTCGAGTTCAGCTCCCCGAGCGTCCGCAGCTCGGCGAACTGGGCCTCGTCGTTGGCGTCCGCGATGGATCCCGGCCGTAGACCGTCGCCCAGGGAGTACGTCACGTCGTACGCCGCGAGGATCTCGCACAGCTCCTCGAAGTTCTCGTACAGGAACGACTCCTTGTGGTGCGCCAGACACCAGGCCGCCATGATCGAGCCGCCCCGCGAGACGATGCCCGTCTTACGGCGCGCCGTCAGCGGCACATACCGCAGCAGTACGCCGGCATGGACCGTCATGTAGTCGACGCCCTGCTCGGCCTGCTCGACGACCGTGTCCTTGTAGATCTCCCAGGTCAGCTCCTCGGCCCTGCCGTCGACCTTCTCCAGCGCCTGGTAGAGCGGCACGGTGCCGATCGGCACGGGGGAGTTGCGCAGCACCCACTCACGCGTGGTGTGGATATTGCGGCCCGTGGAGAGGTCCATGACCGTGTCCGCGCCCCAGCGCGTCGCCCAGGTCATCTTCTCCACCTCCTCCTCGATGGAGGAAGTGACCGCGGAATTGCCGATGTTGGCGTTGACCTTGACCAGGAACCGCCTGCCGATGATCATCGGCTCGATCTCCGGATGATTGACATTCGCCGGCAGTACGGCGCGGCCCGCGGAGATCTCCTCGCGGACGACCTCCGGGGACACGTTCTCGCGGATCGCGACGTACTCCATCTCCGGTGTGATGTCTCCGCGACGGGCGTACGCGAGCTGTGTCACCACCTGCCCGGGCCGGCCCCGGCGCGGCTGACGCGGCCGGCCCGGGAAGACCGCGTCGAGGTTGCGCAGTCCTCCGCGCGGCGCCGTGTGCTTGAGGCCGTCGTCCTCGGGACGGACCGGCCGGCCCGCGTACTCCTCGGTGTCACCTCGCCCGATGATCCAGTTCTCCCGCAGCGGCGCGAGACCGCGGCGTACATCGGTCTCGACGGTGGGATCGGTGTACGGCCCCGATGTGTCGTACAGCGTCACGTCCTGGCCGTTGGTGAGGTGCACCCGGCGGACCGGCACCTGAAGGTCGGGGCGTGAGCCCTGGACATATCCCTTGTGCCAGCCGATGGACCTCTGGGCCTCGATCGGATCTCCCGAATCGGAGGCAGGCGTGTGTGCGTCCTGAACGGTCATGAGACCTACTCCCTACGCCGGCATTACCCGGTAACAGGTTCAGCGGTCGGCGCAGCTCAGGGGTCCTGGGGATACTCCCCGGGACTACACAGTCAGCGCCCTCTCAGCCCGGTGCTCCGAGCTCCCGCGTGTGCAAAAGGTGCCCCCACGCTAGCGTCATATCCGGCGTGCTGAACAGAGGGCCTCTGGCTTCTTGCGATGATCGGAGGGTGACCTCACCCCAGCAGACCCACGAATCACATGGACACTCGCACAGTCATGGCCCCGCCGCGCCGGTCTCCCAGCACCTTCGCAAGGTCATCGCGGCAGTCCTGATTCCGTTCGCGACCGCGGTGGTCGTCGGGCTGGCCGTGCTCTGGCCGGGTGGCGCACCGGCGCATGAGCGCACCGGTGTGGGCTTCGACCGGCAGACCGAGCAGGGCCGGGTGGTTCAGATCCAGTCGGTCGACTGCAAGGACGTGAACGCCGCCCAGATCCCGTCCACCGGCGATACCTCAAAACCTCAGGGACGTGAGGCGGAGCGGGCGGAGAACGGTGACTGCACCAAGGCGACGATCGAGGTCACCAGCGGCAAGGAGAAAGGGCGGACCTTTATCGAGGTCGTCCAGCCGGACGCACCACGACAGTTTCACGTGAAACAGGGCGTAGTGGTGGCATACGCACCCGACGCGCCTCGCGATCTCCAGTACTCCGTGACGGATGTGAACCGCAGATTCCCCATGGCCCTGCTGGCGGGGATCTTCGCCCTGGCGGTGGTCGTGGTGGGGCGGCTGCGCGGTCTCATGGCCCTGGTCGCACTCGCCGTCTCATTCGCCGTGCTGACGCTGTTCATCCTGCCCGCGATTCTTCAGGGCTCGAATCCGCTGGCCGTGGCGGTGGTCGGGGCCAGCGCGATCATGCTGCTCGCGCTCTATATGTGTCACGGTCTGACAGCCCGTACCTCGGTCGCGGTCCTCGGCACACTGATCTCACTGCTGCTGATCGGGCTGCTGGGCTCGCTCTTCATCGGCTGGGCGAGCCTGACCGGCAACACCGACGACAACACCGGGCTGATCCATGGTCTCTATCCCGAAATCGATATGAGCGGTCTGCTGCTGGCAGGCGTCATCATCGGCTCACTCGGTGTACTCGACGATGTGACCGTCACACAGACCTCGGCGGTCTGGGAGCTGCACCAGGCGGATCCGTCGATGGGACCGCGTGCCCTCTACCGGGCCGGTATCCGGATCGGCCGGGACCATATCGCCTCGGTGGTCAATACGCTCGTCCTCGCCTACGCGGGCGCCGCGCTGCCGCTGCTGCTGCTCTTCTCGATCGCACAGTCGGGCGTGGGTACGGTCGCGAACAGTGAGCTGGTGGCGGAGGAGATCGTCAGAACGCTGGTGGGGTCGATCGGTCTGGTCGCATCGGTGCCGGTGACCACGGCGCTGGCGGCGCTCGTGGTCTCCGCCGACCGCTCGGGGCAGAAGGACTCGCCAGTGGCCCCGCCGACGGCCCCGGAGGCCCTCTCAGATCCCGAGGGCCCGGAAGCGGCGCCCTCACTGCCGGTACAGAGCGCACCGGCGCGCAAACTGGGCGGCGGCAAGGGCCGACGCCGCAAGAAATAGTCCCTCTGGTCCCTCTGCCGTCCCGGCCCGGAAATCGCCGTCCCGTCCGGAAATCCGTTCGGCCGTAAAGGATCACCCGGACGGCCCCGTTCGGACCGGCTCAGCCGGCATTCTCCTCGGCCAGGATGCGGCCGAGCGCCTCCTCAAGATTGCCCTCGAAGTCACCGAGCGTGCGCTCCTGACCGAGCGGAACCAGTCGGTCCGTGCGGTCGAGGAAGGCCACCAGAGGCGCGGCGCTGACGCGGAAAAGCGCGTGATCGTCGCCGACCTGGAGCCGGATATGGACATCGGAGAGGTCCTCGGGCTCGGTGGGCGCGATATGCACATCGCCGTCACCGCTCGGCGTGTTGATCCCGTCGAGCAGCAGCTCACGGCCGAAGGTCCAGGTGACAGGCGCATCGCCGGGCAAATGGAATGTCATGCGCACGGCGTAGGGATCTCTCATCTCGTAATGGAGTTCCACCGGGATCCGGAACGCCAGCTCCTCCGAGACGAGGAAGCTCATCAGGACCTCGGCCTGCACCGACTCGCGCATCGTGTACTCCGGAGTAGATGAAACAGTGGCTGGGAATGATCCCCGTTGACCCTCTTGACGCAATCGTCCTGTAAGCGCTAGCAGATCACAAGGAGTAATTTTTCAGATACAGATAGAGAAGGCGAGCGTGCTGAGCAGCGATCCGGTCTCTCTGTGTAATCGCTCGACCGTCGGGAGCCGTTGCCCTGGCTCGTGGAGTGGCACAGAAACAGCCACAGTCGCCGCCACGGATCCAAAACGGACGGGCGCGTCGAGCGTGTCGTCGTGCCGGCGCGTGTCATGCCGGCGGCCGATCGAGTCGGTGATCCTGCCGCGACGATTCTGCACAGCCTCACCGAGGGCGAAAACACTCGGAGCTGCGCTTTCTGTAACCGTGGCCAAAGTCGCCCCCAGGCATGCCGACGGGCGTGAGCCCGCCCGCGGGGGCCGCCCCCGCGCGCCCGCCGCACTCCTGAGGGAGACCGGGGAGCGGTGGGATTTGTCACTCTAGGGGCAGGCCGCTCCCCGGGATGGTTTCCGGTTCACCTTTCCCTCGCGCGGGCTAACGGCCGCACGCGCGGTCTGTCCTACAAGTCCGTACCGGTCCGGTCCTTACCGTTCCTTGCCTGTCCCTGCCGGTCGCCGTGCGACGGCTAGGAGGACATGAACTTCCGTACGACATAGATGAGTCCGCCGACAAGTGCCACAAAGATCAGCACCTTGAAGAGCACTCCGATCACAAACGCGACCACGCTCATGATCAGTCCACCGAACACGACGATGGCGATCACGGGCACCGCGATCCACTTCACCCACCAGGGCAACCCCGTGAGTAGCTCCCGAACCGCCATCGTCCTTACCTCGCTTCACCGAGTGACACACGTACCTGCCTTGCACCATCGATGCTAGAGCCGAGGGAACGGCGGCGGAGCCCGTGCGGCCCCCGCTCTCCCCTGATCCGACCCTGAGGCAGCCCTGAGAAGAAGGCCGCCCGGTCAGCCCTCGGGCGGAGAGAACACGACCATCACCCGCAGGTCCTCCGTGATGTGGTGGAACTTGTGCGCGACTCCGGCCGGTACGTACACGACGCTGCCCCGGCCGACCTGGCTCGTCTCCATCCCGACGGTGATCGAGGCCCGGCCGCTCACCACGAAGTACACCTCGTCCTGCCGGTGCGGCTGCTGCGGGTCGATCTCACCGGCGTCCAGGGCGTAGAGGCCCACTGACATGTTGCGTTCCCGCAGAAACTGCAGATACGCCCCGTCGTTGGCGGCACGCTCCGCCTCCAGCTCGTCCAGTCGGAATGCCTTCATGCCACGATCAGACCATGAAGAATTTCGTAGTCAAGACGATCGCCAACGCAGGCGCTCTCGCAGTGGCGATCTGGCTGGTCAAGGACATCACTCTGACCGGTGACAGCACCGGCAACCAGGCCCTGACACTGGTGCTCGTGGCACTGGTCTTCGGGCTGGTGAACTTCACAGTCAAGCCGGTGGTGAAGCTGCTGACACTGCCGCTGTTCATCCTCACGCTCGGACTGATCACGCTGGTGGTCAACGCCCTGATGCTGCTGCTGACCTCGTGGCTCGCCGACAAGCTGGATCTGAGCTTCCAGGTCGACGGCTTCTGGACCGCCGTGCTCGGCGGCCTGATCATCTCGATCGTGTCGTGGGCACTGCACATGGTGCTCCCTGACGACAATGACTGACCGCCCGTACCGCGTCTGCTTCGTCTGCACCGGCAATATCTGCCGCTCGCCCATCGCCGAGTCCGTCTTCCGCGCACGGCTGACCGAGGCCGGTCTCGCCGGGGTGGTCGAGGTGGACAGCGCCGGAACCGGCGGCTGGCACGAGGGAGACGGCGCCGACCCGCGCGCCGTCGCCGTACTGGACGCGCACGGATATGAGAACGATCACACCGCACGGCAGTTCCACGCCTCGTGGTTCTCCCGTCTCGATCTGGTGATCGCGCTCGACGAAGGTCATCTGCGCGAGCTGCGGCGGCTCGCGCCCACCGCCGCCGATGCCGCGAAGGTGCGGCTGCTGCGCTCGTA
>NZ_FMDK01000139.1 GCF_900091995.1 Streptomyces sp. MnatMP-M17 | reverse complement strand
GGGCCCGGGCGGGCGGCGGCGTCTGGACGGCGGCCATGCTGACGCGGGAGATCCACCGGGCCCGCCGCAGGCGCCGTCAGCGCCGCGCGGAGCTGCTCGTACGCGCTCCCGCGCTGCCCGGTGAGGAGCCCGGCGGTGAGCCGCTCGTCGTCCTGGAGGGCGAGCGGCCGGACGCCTGGTGGCTGTCGGGCGTGGAGCCTCAACTGGTCATCACCACGGCGGCGCTGCGCCGGTTGAAGGGCAGTCAGCTCGATGCCGTGCTGGCGCACGAGCAGGGCCACGCGCGGGCCAGGCACGACTGGTTGCTGCACTGCTCGGGAGCGCTCGCCAACGGCTTTCCGCAGGTGCCGGTGTTCGCGGCGTTCCGCGACGAGATGCACCGGCTGATCGAGCTGGCCGCGGACGATGTGGCCTCGCGCCGCTTCGGCCGGCTGACCATCGCGCTCGCCCTGGTCGAACTGAACGAGGACCGTGGGGTGTTCGGGCCGGGCACCGCGCCGGACGCCCAGCTTCCACAGCGGGTGAACCGGCTGCTGTCTCCCGTTCCACGGCTCACCGCGGGCCGCAGACTGCGGCTGACCGCCGCCGCCGCTGCCGTACCGGTGGTGCCGCTCCTGGTCGCCTTCGTACCGGCGCTGCGTGCGCTCGGATAACCCGGACGCCCGCACGGACTGGCCTGTCGCGCCCGGCGTCGGCGAGGATTTCCCCATGCGCTCGCCGTTGATCCCCGAAACCGATCCGACACCGCCGCCGACAAGCCCGGGAGCCCCGGCTCCTCCCCCACTGGTCACACCGGCCCGCACGGGCGGTCTGCTGGCCGTTCTGCTGGGTCTGCTCGTCATACTTGTCGTGGCCGAGTGGGGGCCGCTGCTCTCCTTCGACCGGATGACCGCCGAGGCGCTGCACCGCCGGGCGGTGGCCGAGCCCGGAGTCACCTGGATCAACCGGGTGCTCACCGACTGGGCCTGGGACCCATGGACGATGCGGCTGCTGATCGCGGCGGCGGTCATCGTGGTCTGGCGGCGCGGCAGACGGCTGCTCGCCTGCTGGGTCGCGGTGACGAGCGCGGTGGGCGCGGCCCTCTCCCAAGGTCTGAAGTACACCGTGGGACGCGAGCGCCCGCAGTGGCCGGATCCGGTCGACTCGGCCCACTTCGCCGCGTTCCCTTCCGGCCACGCCATGACCGCCGCGGTGAGCTGCGGACTCCTGCTGTGGGTGGCGCACCGCCATGGAGTCGGCCGACGGGTATGGCGTACGGCACTGGCCGTCGCCGTCGTCTCCGTGGCCGGCGCGGGCCTCACGCGCCTCTGGCTGGGCGTCCACTGGAGCGCGGACGTCCTGGCCGGCTGGCTGCTGGGCGGCTGCCTGGTGGCCTTTTCCATCGCTTCGTACAGCCGCCTGGCCTTGTCCCGGGAGCGGTGACGCCGCGAGGATCTGAGGCATGACCTTCAAGGGCGTGCTCTTCGACTTTTCCGGAACTCTCTTCCGCATCGAATCAGCAGGATCCTGGCTGCGAGCCGTGCTCAACCAGGCAGATGTGGCCGTGCCACCCGACGAGGTACGGCGGTACGCGATGAAGCTGGCCGTGGCGGGCGCGCTGCCCGGCGGGTCCTCACCGGAGCGGGTACCGCGCGAGCTGGCCGGAGTGTGGGCCACCCGGGACGAGAGCGCCGAGCTCCACCGCGCCGCGTACACCGGGCTGGCACGCCAGGTGGAGCTGCCGAGTCCCGCCCTGTACGACGCGCTCTACGAGCGCCATATGACACCGGACGCCTGGCGTCCGTACGCCGACGCGGCCGAGGTGCTCGGCACGCTGCGGCACTGGGGCCTTGGGATCGGCGTCGTGAGCAATATCGGCTGGGATCTGCGGCCCGTCTTCCGCGCGCACGGTCTCGACGCCCTCGTCGACGCGTATGTGCTCTCGTACGAGCACGGCGTCCAGAAGCCCGACGTCCGGCTCTTCCGGACGGCCTGTGAGGCCCTGGGACAGGATCCGCACGATGTACTGATGGTCGGGGACGACCGGGGGGCCGACGGCGGAGCGGCGGCGCTGGGCTGCTCGGTCCATTTCGTGGACCATCTGCCGGTGGAGGAGCGCCCTGCGGGACTGCGTCCCGTCCTCGCTCTCGCCGGCCGCGGGCCGCTTCCGTAGCCCAGGAGCACTAGGTGTATTGATCACGAGCGTTGTTGACACGTGCCGGTGCTTGATCATGGCGAAGACC
>NZ_FMDK01000126.1 GCF_900091995.1 Streptomyces sp. MnatMP-M17 | reverse complement strand
CGGCGGGCGGGCCGCCGTATGCACCGTTACGAGTCGATGCTCGGCGGGGACCGGCAGATCCTCGCGTTCGATCCGTCGGGGAAGGGCCGGGCCGCGGAGGTGTTCGGCGATCTCGAACGCGCCCAGCGCGTCTCGGTCGTCGTGCCCGGCGTCGACACACACATGCTGACGTTCGAGCGGACGGAGCGCTGGTACACGGCGCCGGTGGGCATGGCCGAATCGCTGTACTCCGCCGAGCGGTCCGCCGATCCCGACGCGCGGACGGCCGTCATCGCCTGGGCCGACTACACCTCGCCCGCCGGACTCGGCATGGACGCGGCGATCGGCAAGCTCGCCGAGGAGGGCGCCGTGCGGCTCACCGCGCTGACCCGCGCGCTGCCGGGCACGTCCCGGATCTCGCTCTTCTGCCACAGCTACGGCTCCGTGGTGTGCGGAGTCGCCGCACGCGGCCTGCCCGCCCGGGTCAGCGATGTGGCGGTCGCGGGCAGTCCCGGGATGCGGGTGCGGAACGCGGCACAGCTCCGTACGGACGCCCATGTGTGGGCCATGCGGGACCGTGACGACTGGATCGAGGACGTGCCGTACATGGCGGTCGGCGGACTCGGTCATGGCGCGGACCCGATGGCGCGGGCCTTCGGGGCGCGGGTGCTCTCGGCGGCCGGCGCGGCCGGGCACAGCGGCTACTTCGAACCGGGTACCGAAAGCCTCGACAACTTCGCGGACATCGGCGTCGGTTCGTACACCGCGGTGAGCTGCGCGGACGGCGACGGCGGCTGTGTGAGCGGAATCCCGGACAACGGCGGGAGCGGAACGGACCAGGCCTGACGCACGCGGTGCATGCCCGGCCGACGCGCGGGTCGCGTGTCGGCCGGGCACGGCGTACGCACGGCGCACGGAGCGTCCGAAGAGGGCCCACGCGCGTAGAATTCGTGCGCTGGGGCAGGCGACTCATGGGCGCACGCCGCCTACGATGAAGCACATGGGTGATGTGCTCGCGGGGATTCATGCCACCTGGGAGTTCGAGAGCGACTCCGTGCTCGTCCGCTTCGAACGGGGGATCAGAACGCCGAAGCTGTTCCAGGCGCTCGGTGAACGCCGTATCCCTCATGAGGCGTTGTCATCGGTGACGCTCACTCCCGGAAAGCGCGGGACGGTGGTGCTGCACGCCGTGCCGAGAGCCGGAGCCGATCCGCTCGTGGAGGCGGCGGCCGGACAGCTCAGGGAGAGCGGCGATCCCTACCGGCTGGTGCTGCCCGCCGAGCGCGACTCCCTCGCGGAGTACTACGCCGACGGACTGCGGGCCGCGCTGGCGCGCGGCGCCCGGGACATGCAGGAGCCCGCCGAGCGCTACCTGGTGGCCGCGCCCGCGCCTCCGCTGCACTTCAAGGCGTTCGACGGCAAGGCCTTCTTCGACGGGGACCGGGTGTCCTTCCGCTGGTTCTCTACGGGCGCCTCCACCACCAAGTGGAAGGCGGGCGACCAGAATCTGCCGGTCGGAGAGCTGCACGGCGTCGAATGGCGCTCGCCGGAGCTGTTCGACGGCTATCTGCGCCTGCTGCGCCGCGACGGAACCGGTACGGGACTGCCGCAGCCGGCCCGGGCGGACCACGATCCGGCGGCGGTCGTCTTCGGTCTCGGCTACGGCCCGGTGCACGAGTCGCTCCCGTTCGCGGCGGCCGTCCTCGCGGCCGTCCAGGAAGCGTCACCGAGCCGCGCCTCGGTGACGGTCCCGGCGGTGGCGTCGATACGCCGCGACCCGGCGGATGTCGCCGACCGTATCCGCCATCTCGGCGAGCTGCACCAGGCGGGACTGGTGACGGACGAGGAGTTCTCGGCGAAGAAGGCGGAACTCCTGGCGGAGCTGTGAGGCGGGCAGCGGCAGCTACCTGCTACTCCCGCCCCGCCGAGGTGAACGTCATGTCCGCGTACCGGCCGCCGGCCACCTGGCCCGCGATCGGCTCCAGCGACCGCAGCTCGTCCTCGCTCAGAACCAGCCGCGTGGCCGCCGCGTTCTCCTCGACCCGGCTCCGCTTCCGCGTCCCCGGAATCGGTACGACGGGCAGCCCGTACACCGCCGCCCGCTGCTGCACCCAGGCAAGCGCGATCTGCCCGAGCGAGGCGTTGCGCCCTTCGGCGATCTCGCGCACCGGCTCCAGCAGCGCGGCGTTCACGGCGGCGTTCTCGCCGGTGAAACGCGGCTGCTGGCGGCGGAAGTCGTCGTCGCCCAGCTCCCGGTCGGCGTTGACGAACGCGCCGGTCAGAAAGCCGCGGCCGAGCGGCGAGTACGGCACGAGCGCCACGCCGAGTTCGACGGCGGCCGGTACGACCTTCGCCTCGATGTCCCGGCTGAAGAGCGACCACTCGGACTGCACGGCCGCGATCGGGTGCACCGCCTGGGCCGCGCGCAGCTCACCGCTGGTGACCTCGCTGAGCCCGAGGTGCTTGACCTTGCCCTCGGCCACGAGCTCGGCCATCACTCCGACCGTCTCCTCGATGGGGACGTTCACATCGCGCCGGTGCATGTAATAGAGGTCGATCTCGTCCACGCCGAGGCGTTCGAGGCTTCCCTCGACGCACTGACGGATATACGGCACGTCGTTACGGATGATGCGCTTGGTGCGGTCGGCCGGGTCGATGGCGAGCCCGAACTTCGTCGCCACGACGATCTCGTCGCGGTGCGCCCGGACGAACGGCGCGATGAACCTCTCGTTCTCGCCCGCGCCATAGGCGTCCGCCGTGTCGTACAGAGTCACGCCCAGTTCCAGGGCGCGCTCCAGGGTGGCGCGCGCCTCGTCCAGGTCCGTCGGCCCGTACGCGAAGCTCATGCCCATGCAGCCGAGCCCCTGGACGCCGACCTCCGGGCCGCCGGTCCCGAGCCGTACCTTTTCGATCCTGCTCTCACTCATCGGGTTTCAGGCCCTCTCCGACGCCCTGCGGGCGTCCGCGTAAAAGCTGATCTTGTGATCGAGCACGGCGACGGTGTCCTGGAGTTCCGCGATCCGGTTCAGTACATCGCGCCGGGTCCGCGCCAGGAGTTCCTGCCGCTCCTCGAAGGTCTCCTCGCCCACCCGGATCAGCTCGGCGTACCGGACCATGTCCGCGACGGGCATCCCGGTCAGTCTGAGCTTTCCGACGAAGGCGAGCCAGTCGAGATCCTGGTTGCTGAACCGCCGCTGCCCGGTGTGCGACCGGTCGACATGCGGCATCAGCCCGATCCGCTCGTACCAGCGCAGCGTGTGCGCGGTCAGTCCGGTGAAGGCGGCGACCTCGCTGATCGTGTAGCGGTCCTCACCATGGGGACGCGGATGCCGGCGGGGCGCCGCCACACACGCGTCCAGGCGATCGGTCGATACCGGACTGCTCTCGATCAGCGTCATACCGCCCACGCTAGATCCTTGGAGTGCACTCGAAGCAAGCGGAAAATGACAGGAGTTTCCCGGCGCCGTGGCCGAGACTGCGCGACCGGGACGGTCGAGTACCGAGGGCGAGCCGCTGTACGCCTCCCTGGGCTTCGTCCGTACGCCCGATCCCTCCATGAGGCTGACTTTCTGAGTCCTCTACGCTCTAGCCATGCAGAGCCTGGCGCTGATCGAGAACTGGCCGGTGACGACCGCGGCGACCGCCGTCGTACGGGCGGACGGCACCGTCGTCGGGGCGTACGGCCCGACCTCGCACCGCTTTCCGCTCGCCTCCGTGACCAAGCCGCTCGCCGCGTACGCGGTGCTGGTTGCGTACGAGGAGGGCGCCGTCGAGCTGGACGAGCCGGCCGGGCCCGAGGGCTCCACCGTCCGCCATCTGCTCGCGCACACCAGCGGGCTCGCCTTCGACCAGCACCGCGCGACCAGCGCGCCGGGCACCCGTCGGCTCTACTCGAACGCGGGCTTCGAGGTACTCGGCGAGCATGTCGCCAAGGCCACCGACATACCCTTCGCCGACTATCTGCGCGAGGCGGTCCTCGAACCGCTCGGCATGGTCTCCACCTCCTTCGACGGATCACCGGCCAGGGACGCCGTCTCGACGGTCGACGATCTGGTGCGGTTCGCCGCGGAGGTCCAGACGCCCAGGCTGCTCGACCCGCGCACGGTGCTGGAGGCGATGAGCGTCGTCCATCCGGGGCTCTCCGGTGTGCTGCCCGGCTACGGCCATCAGAAGAACAACGACTGGGGTCTCGGCTTCGAGATCCGGGACACCAAGTCACCGCACTGGACGGGCGCTTCATCGTCGCCGCGTACGTTCGGGCACTTCGGCCAGTCCGGTACGTTCCTGTGGATCGACCCGGACGCGGGCGCGGCCTGTGTGGCGCTCACCGACCGGCCCTTCGGGCCCTGGGCGGTCGAGGCCTGGCCGCCCTTCACCGACGCGATACTCACCGAGCTCCGTACGGCCTGATCCGTACGGTCTGAGCGCCGGGCCCAGCGCCGGGCCACCGGGCCGCTCAGCCCGACATCTCCCAGAGCAGCACCTCCGCCGCAGGGCCCGCGGTCAGTTCCAGGCCCTTGGCGTCCGTGATACGCGCGGAGTCGCCGGGCGCCAGTTGCCTGCCCGTCCCGCCGTCGCCGTCCAGCCGGGCGCCGCCCCGCACCACATGGACATAGACGAAGCGCGCGTCCGGCACGGCGGAGCGCTCGCCGTCCTTGAGCCGCCGTACATGCAGCATCGCGCCGGCCTGCGGAAGGGCGTACGGCGTGGAGTCCGCGATGCCCCGGACGATCTCGTACGCGGGCTCGCCGCCCGGCTCCAGTGGCGCGAGCCACATCTGTACGAAGACCAGCGGGACCGTACCGTCGTTGCGCTCCACATGCCGTACGCCGCCGCCCGAGCTGAGCCGCTGTACGTCGCCCGCCCGGACGACCGTGTCGTGCCCGGCCGAGTCCCGGTGCGTCAGCTCGCCCTCCACGACCCAGGTGACGATCTCCGTATGGCTGTGCGGATGTTCACCGAATCCGGCGCCCGGCGCGAGCCGCTCCTCGTTGCAGGCGAGGACCGCGCCGAAGCGAAGATTGTCCGGATCGTAGAAGCGCCCGAACGAGAAGGCGTGCAGGGACTCGATGCCCGCGCCCGGGTCACCGCCGACATGACGCTGCGCTGCGTGCCTCACGAGAATCACGGCTCAACGGTAGGCGGTTTCCCGCGGATCGGACCGGTCCGGGAGCGGTCCGGGACCGGTCCGGGTGCCGTCCCTCCGTCGGCCGGCCTGGCACGGTCGCCAGGACACCCTCCGACCCCGGGCCCCCGGACCGCCGCCCTGATGAGGCACTCTTGTCCCGTGCCTGAACCCTCGAACGAACCCCATCCGCATCCCGCGACACTGCGCAGGCTGGAGCAGTCCTCGGGACGGCTCGCCGCGAACGCCATCGCCCGCATGGACGAGACGCTTCCGTGGTACCGCGCGATGCCGCCGGAGAACCGTTCCTGGATCGGGCTGGTCGCCCAGGCCGGTATCGCCGCGTTCACCGAGTGGTTCCGTCATCCGGAGACTCCTCAGGCCATCTCCACCGATGTCTTCGGCACCGCTCCGCGCGAGCTGACCCGGGCCATCACCCTGCGCCAGACCGTCGAGATGGTGCGGACCACGATCGAGGTCATGGAGACGGCGATCGAGGAGGTCGCGGCGCCCGGCGACGAGTCCGCGCTGCGCGAGGCGCTGCTCGTCTACGCCCGCGAGATCGCCTTCGCCACCGCCCAGGTGTACGCCCAGGCCGCCGAGGCACGTGGCGCGTGGGACGCCCGGCTGGAGTCGCTCGTGGTGAACGCCGTGCTCTCCGGTGAGGCCGACGAGGGCGCCGTCTCCCGGGCCGCCGCCCTCGGCTGGAACTCTCCCGAACATGTCTGTGTGCTGCTCGGCACCGCTCCCGACGGCGACAGCGAACTGACCGTCGAGGCGATCAGACGGGCCGCCCGGCACGCCAAGCTCCAGGTGCTCACCGGAGTCCTGGGCGACCGGCTCGTGGTGATCGCGGGCGGCAGCGACAATCCGCTCCAGGTCGCCAAGGCGCTGATCGGCCCGTATGCCGCGGGCCCGGTCGTCGCGGGCCCGGTGGTGCCCGATCTGCTGGCCGCGACCAAGTCGGCCCAGGCCGCGGCGGCCGGGCTCAAGGCGTGCTTCGCCTGGCAGGACGCGCCGCGTCCGGTCCTCGCCGACGATCTCCTGCCGGAGCGTGCCATCGCCTCGGATCCCGCCGCGCGTGAGCAGTTGGTGGAGGAGATCTACAGACCGCTGGAAGAAGCCGGGTCGGCGCTGCTGGAGACTCTGAGTGTCTATCTGGAGCAGGCGAGCAGTCTTGAGGGCGCCGCCCGGATGCTCTTCGTTCACCCCAACACCGTGCGCTACCGGCTCCGACGTGTGACTGACGTCACCGGATGGTCACCGTCCGATGTCAGATCCGCCTTCACGCTGCGGATCGCACTCATCCTGGGGCGCCTGGCCGACGGAGACCCCCAGACTTAGGCTTTTGTCGTACTCCAACAATTCCCCTGACGGTTCTTCGTCCTTGTCCTCACGGGCGATATGGCCCGTCCACAAGAGAGAGTGTGAGAGTGCTCGTACTCGTCGCTCCCGGCCAAGGCGCTCAGACGCCCGGCTTCCTGACTCCCTGGCTCGAACTGCCCGGTGCCGAAGACCGGCTGCGGGCGTGGTCGGCCGCCATCGACCTGGATCTGGTCCACTACGGCACGGACGCCGGCGCGGACGAGATCCGGGACACCGCGGTGGCCCAGCCGCTGCTGGTCGCGGCGGCTCTGCTGTCGGCCCGTCAGCTCTTTCCGGACACCGTGGACATGGCGCGCGAGGTGGGCGCCACGGCCGGCCACAGTGTCGGTGAACTGGCCGCCACGGCGCTGGCCGGTGTGCTCTCCGACGAAGCGGCCCTGGAGCTCGTACGGGCCCGTGGTCTGGCGATGGCCGAGGCGGCCGGGATCACCGCGACCGGCATGTCGGCGCTCCTCGGCGGCGATCCCGACACCACCGTCGCGCATCTGGAGAAGCTCGGTCTGACGCCCGCGAATGTGAACGGCGCGGGCCAGATCGTGGCCGCGGGCACGCTCGACCAACTCGCCGCGCTGGAGGCCGACAAGCCCGAGGGCGTACGCCGGGTGGTGGCGCTCAAGGTCGCCGGAGCATTCCACACGCACCATATGGCGCCCGCCGTCGAGAAGCTCGAAGTGGCCACCGGATCGCTCGTCGTCGCCGATCCGGCCGTGCCGTACGTCTCGAACCGGGACGGACGGGCCGTCTCCACCGGGGCCGAAATCGTGACGCGCCTGGTCGGTCAGGTCGCCAATCCGGTCCGCTGGGACCTGTGCATGGAGACTTTCCAGGAGCGCGGTGCGACCGCTCTCATCGAGCTGTGCCCCGGCGGCACCCTGACGGGTCTCGCCAAGCGGGCCCTGCCCGGAGTCAAGACCCTCGCGCTGAAGACCCCCGACGACCTCGACGCGGCCCGCACGCTGATCGCCGAGCACTCCTCCACGGCTGAATAGGAGCCAGAGAGCATGTCGAAGATCAAGCCCAGCAAGGGCGCCCCGTACGCGCGCATCATGGGCGTGGGAGGCTACCGCCCGACCCGGATCGTGCCCAACGAGGTGATCCTCGAGACGATCGACTCGTCCGACGAGTGGATCCGCTCCCGCTCCGGAATCGCCACCCGCCACTGGGCCTCGCCCGAGGAGACGGTCGCCGCGATGTCCATCGAGGCGTCCGGCAAGGCGATCGCCGACGCCGGGATCACGCCCGAGCAGATCGACGCCGTGGTGGTCTCGACCGTCTCGCACTTCAAGCAGACTCCGGCCATCGCGACCGAGATCGCGGACCGGATCGGCGCGGGCAAGCCGGCCGCGTTCGACATCTCCGCCGGATGCGCGGGCTTCGGTTACGGGCTGACGCTCGCCAAGAGCATGGTCGTCGAGGGCTCGGCCCACCATGTCCTGGTGATCGGTGTGGAGCGGCTCTCCGATCTGACCGATCTGGAGGACCGCGCGACGGCGTTCCTGTTCGGCGACGGCGCGGGCGCCGTCGTGGTCGGTCCGGCCAAGGAGCCGATGATCGGGCCGACGATCTGGGGCTCGGAGGGCGACAAGTCCGACACCATCAAGCAGACCGTGCCGTGGGACGATTACCGCAACGGCACGGTGGAGAAGTTCCCGGCCATCACGCAGGAGGGCCAGGCCGTCTTCCGCTGGGCCGTCTTCGAGATGGCGAAGGTCGCCCAGCAGGCGCTGGACGCGGCCGGAATCAGCTCGGAAGACCTGGATGTCTTCATTCCGCACCAGGCCAATATGCGGATCATCGACTCGATGGTGAAGACTCTGAAGCTGCCGGACAGCGTCACGGTCGCGCGTGACGTCGAGACCACCGGCAACACCTCGGCCGCCTCGATCCCGCTCGCGATGGAGCGGCTTCTGGCGACCGGGCAGGCGAAGAGCGGCGACACCGCGCTCGTCATTGGCTTCGGGGCGGGTCTCGTCTATGCCGCGACGGTCGTTACCCTCCCCTAGGCACACCGGATCTTTCCGGAGCGTGTTCCGATATATCCCTCTGCGTACAATCGAAGGAGCGCCCACATGGCCGCCACCCTGGAAGAGATCGTCGACGGTCTCGCCGAGATCGTGAACGAGATCGCCGGTATCCCGGTCGAGGACGTCCAGTTGGACAAGTCCTTCACCGACGACCTGGACGTCGACTCGCTGTCCATGGTCGAGGTCGTCGTCGCCGCCGAAGAGCGCTTCGACGTCAAGATCCCGGACGACGACGTGAAGAACCTGAAGACGGTCGGCGACGCCGCCGACTACATCGCGAAGCACCAGGCCGCCTGACCCGCCTGACCGGATCGCGCGGCATCCGCCACCCGGTGGTGGCGCCGTAAAAATTCAGCACCCTCTACACGTGGAGAAAGAATTCCAGTGAGCTCGACCAATCGCACCGTGGTCGTCACCGGTATCGGCGCAACCACACCACTGGGTGGCGACAGCGCCTCGACCTGGGACGGTCTGCTCGCGGGCCGCTCCGGGGTCCGCCCTCTCGAAGGCGAGCGCTACGTCGGCCTGCCGGTCCGTATCGCCGCCGTGGCGGCGGTCGACCCGGGCGATGTACTGCCCCGTCCACTCGCCCGCAGGCTGGACCGCTCGGCGCAGTTCGCGCTGATCGCGGCCAGGGAAGCCTGGGCGGACGCGGGTTACACCGCCAAGGCCGGCGAGGACACCGCCGTCGACCCGGACCGCCTCGGCACCGTGATCGCCTCCGGCATCGGCGGCGTCACGACCCTGCTCGACCAGTACGACGTGCTGAAGGAGCGCGGCGAGCGCCGTGTCTCTCCGCACACCGTGCCGATGCTGATGCCGAACAGCCCTTCCGCCAACGTCAGTCTGGAAGTGGGTGCCCGCGCGGGCGTGCACACACCGGTCTCGGCCTGCGCGTCGGGCGCGGAAGCCATCGGTTACGCCGTGGAGATGATCCGTACCGGCCGCGCCGATGTCGTCGTCGCCGGTGGTACGGAGGCGGCCATCCACCCGCTGCCCATCGCCGCGTTCGCCAACATGATGGCGATGTCGAAGAACAACGACGAGCCCACCAAGGCCTCCCGCCCGTACGACACGGCCCGTGACGGCTTCGTCCTCGGCGAGGGCGCGGGTGTCGTCGTCCTGGAGTCGGCGGAGCACGCGGCGGCGCGCGGCGCGCGGGCCTACTGCGAGGTGCTCGGCCAGGGACTGTCCTCCGACGCCCATCACATCGCCCAGCCCGAGCCCACCGGCCGCGGTATCGCGAAGGCCATGGAGAATCTGCTGGACAACACGGATCTCAAGCCGTCCGAGGTCATGCACCTCAACGCGCACGCGACCTCCACACCACAGGGCGATGTCGCCGAGGTCAAGGCGCTGCGCCGGGTCCTGGGCGACGATCTGGACCATGTCGCCGTCTCCGCCACGAAGTCGATGACCGGTCATCTGCTGGGCGGCGCGGGCGGTATCGAGACCGTGGCCACGGTTCTCGCGCTGTACCACCGCGTCGCACCGCCGACGATCAATGTGGACGACCTCGACGCGGAGGTGGACGCGGACATCGTGCGCGACACCCCCCGCGCGCTCCCCACCGGCACCATCGCGGCGATCAACAACTCGTTCGGCTTCGGCGGCCACAACGTGGTACTGGCGCTCCGTACGATCTGAACGCGCTGATCACGGGCGCGTGCGAGAACGCACGCGCCCGTTGGGCTGATCGCGCCGGACGGCGCCGGTCAATCGCGCCGGTCAGGACAGCGCCGGTCAGGCGTCGAAGCTGGCGAAGTACGTCGCCGCCATGTCCTCGTCGCCGTGGCCCTGTGCCTCCGCACGGCGGAAACGTTCCGCGCCGGCCTCCGCGAGGTCCAGGCGTACGCCGTGGCCCTCGCCCGCCTCGACGATCAGCCGGGCGTCCTTGCCCGCCGTGATGACCGTGAAGTTCGGGCTGTAGTCGCCCTTGAGGATCGCGTCGGCCTTGGCGTGCAGATAGCCGCAGTCCAGCGGACCGCCGGAGACGGCCTCCAGGAAGTGCCGCGGATCCACGTCCAGTCCCTTGGCCAGCGCGAGCGCCTCGGCCGTTCCGGCGGTGAGCGCCAGGACCCAGCTGTTGCAGACCAGCTTGAGCCGGCTGGCGGCGCCGGTGCCCCCGTCCTCGGACAGCCAGACCGTACGGCCGCCGATGGCGTCGAGCACGGAGGCGAGCGGCGCGCGGGCCTTCTCGGGGCCCGCGGCCAGGATCAGCAACTGTCCGCTCTCGGCGGGCGCCCTCGTCCCGAGCACGGGCGCGTCCACGAAGACCAGTCCCTGCTGACGGGCCAGATCCGCCATCGGGGCGATCGCCTCGACACCGGCGGTGGTCGACTGGAGCCAGATGGCGCCGGGCCGCAGACCGGGCCCCGCGGCCGTCATGGCCTCCAGGGCGGCGGATCCGTCGTACAGCATGGTGAGCACGACATCCGCGCCGGTCACGGCCTCGGCGGGAGTCGCGGCGACCCGCGCGCCGTCGGCGACGAGGGCTTCGGCCTTGGCGGGAGTGCGGTTCCAGACCCGGACGTCATGTCCGGTGCGGCAGAGGTTACGGGCCATCGGGGCGCCCATGATGCCCGTACCGAGGACAGCTACTGCGAGTTGATCAGCCATGGGACCACCGTAGGACGCGGCGGGCCCGTCCGCTCATACGACTTGATGCAACCAGCGGACCGGAGCGCCCTCGCCGGCGTACCGGAACGGCTCCAGCTCGTCGTCCCAGGGCTTGCCGAGCAGTTTGGCGACCTCCGCCTCCAGCTGGGTCTCGCCCTGCTGGGAGCGGGCCAGCGCGGCGCGCAGCCGGTCCTCGGGGACCAGGATGTCGCCGTGCATACCGGTGACGGCGTGGAAGATTCCCAGGTCGGGCGTAGCGCTGTAGCGCTCGCCCTCGGCGGTGGGACAGGGCTCCGCGGTCACCTCGAAGCGGAGCATCTGCCAGCCGCGCAGCGCGGAGGCGAGCTTGGACGCGGTGCCGGGCCGGCCCTTCCAGGAGACTTCCGCTCTCCAGGTGCCGGGCGAGGCGGGCTGGCGGATCCAGTCGAGCTGGACCCGCAGACCGAGTACTCCGGCCACCGCCCATTCGACGTGGGGGCACATCGCGCGGGGTGCGGAGTGAATGTACAGAACTCCACGTGTCGTCACCGGGACCTCCAGTGTGGGACGAGGTTCGCCTTTCCCAGCGGCCTCAGTAAACAGCATCGGGAGTGAAACTCCGCAAAAGGGACAGCATGTGACGTGATGTAATTTACCGGAGCCGAGAGATAAGGGCGCCTCTGGTTCGACGTGGGAAAAGCTACCGTGCGGCGGGGTGCCCGGGGTGACGTACGGTCGGTCCCGGGCCCGATATGCGCGAAGCTTTCACTCGGCAGGACGCCGCCGGACGCCTGAGGACGCCAGTCTTCTTCAGAGGAGCCAACGGGGAGGGGCCGTTCATGCGCAAGAGCCTTCGGAGTGGCGCTCGCGGGCGTACGGGCCCGCGCGCCCGGCGCCCGCGCGCCGGGCTCGCCGCCGTCACGGCC
>NZ_FMDK01000276.1 GCF_900091995.1 Streptomyces sp. MnatMP-M17 | reverse complement strand
CCCTCCCCCTCCCCCTCCCCCGCGCCCGCGCCCGCGCCCGCGCCCGCCCCAACAATTCATTTGCCTCACTGTCACAGCCGTGGCATACGCTGCGCACAGTAGTGGCCGCGCCCCGCGTACCGTTCTCATCTCCTCATCGGCTCATCAGCGTTTCTCATCAACGGTGTTCGGAAGCCGCGCGGCCCAACTCAGCACCCGGCCCATCCACCGGGTCTCTTTGTGGGGGTACGAATCAACGTGCGTACGCGCACCCTGTCGACCGCGCTGGCGGTCCTCATCAGCTCGTCGGCGCTCGCCGTCGGCACCGCGGGCTCGGCCACCGCCGACTCCGCCACGGCCCTGCCGATCAACTCGTACGGCGATCTCGCCGTGGACGGTGTCCACAAGCGGGTCTACATCAGCGACCCGAGCGGCAACAAGGTCGTCGTCACCGACTACGCGGGCAAGCTCGTCACGACTGTCACCGGTCTCCCCGGCGTACGGGATCTGGCGATCACGCCCGACTCCACCACCGTCTACGCGGCCGTCCCGGGCGACGACAGCGTCGTGGCCATCGCGACCGCCACCGCGACCGAGGCGACCCGGTACGCGATCGGCGAGAACGCCGATCCGCGGACGCTCGCCGTGGCCGGCGGCCGGGTGTGGTTCATGTACAAGGGGCAGGAGCCCACGCACCACCTGGGCTCGTTCGATCCGGCCGCGAGCACCCCCGAGGTCGTTCTCGACCAGCTTCCCGACGGGTGGTGGCAGGAGGCCCCCGAGCTGGAGTCCGCCGGGAACACCCTGGTGCTCGGCACCCACGGCACCTGGTCGGGCCTGGCCGTGTACGACGTGTCCACCGGCGCCCCCGTCCTCCGTAAGGAGGGAATGCCGGCCGAGGCCGCGAACTACATGAACGACTTCGCGCTCAGCACGGACGGCAAGAAGATCGTCGCCGCGTCGGGCGAGTCCCCGTACGCGGCCACCGCGATCAACGCCGAGGACCTCACCCGTACCGGCGGCTACCTCACCGAGGCCGGCAACCCCACCTCCGCCGCGATCGCTCCGGACGGCACGGTCGCCCTGTCCACGTACTCCCCGTACGACAAGGACGTCTTCGTCTTCAAGCCCGGTACGACGAAGCCGTACCGCACCTACACATACGCCCAGACCGCGACCGGCGGCGACCTCATCGCCAACCAGGGACTGGCCTGGACCCCGGACAGCAGCAGGCTGTTCGCCGTCGCCTCCGGGTACAGCAAGCACTATCTGCGCGTCCTGGAGAACGCCGCCCGCTACCCGTCGGCGGTGAGCGTCGCCGCGCCCTCGAAGGCCACGCGCGCCAAGAAGATCACCGTCACCGGCAAGCTGGCCTCCGCCAAGGCGTTCCCGGCGGGCACGAAGGTCACCGTCGTACGCACCGACATCGCCTCGCCCAAGGGCCGGTCGCTCGGTACGAAGACGGTCACTTCCGCCGGCACGTTCTCCTTCACCGACGCACCGCCCGCGGGCGGCAGTGTCGTCTACACCGCGCAGTACGCGGGCGACGCCACGCACGCGCCCGCGTCGGGCAAGGACACGGTCGCCGTCTCGCGTACGGCCACCGCCCTCTCCCTCAACCACAACGGCGCCGTCTACTCGTACGGCGCCGATGTCTCCTTCACCGCCCACCTCGGCAAGACGTTCTCGAACCGCGTCGTCGAGATCTGGGCCGACCCGGCCGGCAGCGACAAGCCCAAGAAGCTGCTGAAGAGGGGCAAGGTCAACTCCAAGGGCAATCTGTCCGCCACCGTGGACATGACCCGCGACACCTCGGTCACCGCCGTCTACGCGGGCGACACCCGCTCGGGTCCCAAGACGGTGAAGTCGAGCGCGTTCGCCAAGGTGAAGGTCTCCACGGCCGTCTCCAGGCACTACAAGACGGGCAAGATCGGCTCCACGTCGTACTACTGGTTCCACAAGAACACCGATCCGCTCCTGACGACGTCGATGACGTACTACAAGGGCCGGTCGCAGCGCTTCCAGCTCCAGGTCTACTACCAGGGCACGTGGTACGACTCGGGCTCCGAGTACTTCGCCCTGGCCACCAACGGGAAGTCGGCGGTCCAGCTCGGAGCGCCCGGCGAGGCCGGGATCCGCGCCCGTATGCGCTCCTCGTACATCAACGCGTCCTCGGGCGACACCGTGAACTCGACCACGCACGGTGCGTGGAAGTACATGTACTTCACGAAGTAAGCCTTTCGACGCCAGCCGCCAGTTCCTGAGGCCGGGTCCCGCATACGGGACCCGGCCTCACGGGCGTTACGCGCCTGAAGGGAGACCCCCACCGTGGCCCGAAATCATCGGTCCCCGAGAAGATCACCGGTCCCCAGAAGCGCGGCCGTGCTCTCCCAGAGTTCGCGCTGGACACCCGCGTCACGGCCGGGTTCCGGGCACTCCAGGGGGTCACCGTTCCGTACGGAGAAGTAGCCGCCGGTCGCGCCGGCGTACGCGGGGTCGGTGGCAAGCCGTACGACGATGCCGGCTCCGCGACGGGGGTCGCCGGCCCCGAGCCGGTTCAGAGCCTTCTCCAGCGTCCCGGAGAAGGGCAGTTCACGCCCGAGGCCGGTGGTGTTGAAGCCGGGGTCGCAGCAGTTGGCCGTGACACCGGTACCGGCCAGCCGACGGGCGAGTTCCTGGCTGAACATGATGTCCATCAGCTTCGTCCGCCCGTACAGCCGCGACGACTCACGACGGGTGTAGTCGTCGGTGAGAGTGAGGTCGCGTGCCGGAATGATGCCGCCCGAGTGCCGGGACGCCTCGGAGGCGACGGTGACGATCCTGGCGGGCGCCGAGGACACGAGGGTGTCGCGCAGGGCGTCGGTGAGGACCCAGGGCGCGAGGTAATTCACCGCGGTCATCTCGGCGAGGCCCTCACCGGTGATCCGTTGTGAGAAGGCGTGCAGCCCGGCGTTGTTGATCAGTACGTCGATCCGCGGACAGCGGGCGGCGATCTCCTGCCCTGCCCTGCGGACCTCCCTCAGCAGCGACAGATCGGCGAGGAAGAGATCAACCGGTGTACCAGGGGCGGCTTCCTCGATCTCGCGGCGCAGTGCGTCGGCCTTGGTCCGGCTGCGGGCGACGATCCCCAGCCGGGCACCACGGCGGGCCAGGTCGAGGGCGGCCAGTCTGCCGATGCCGTTCGTGGCGCCGGTCATGACGATGACGGGTCGGTCGGGTCGGTCGGGTCGGTCGTGCATCGGAGGGCTCCGCTCGCAGATCATGAGGTACCTCATCATTTCTGCGCAACGTACCATCACTGAGGTACCTCACAAACTCTCCGGCAAACTCTCTGACATGGAGGAGCGATCCTGTGAGCAGCGGTTCCGGGCCGGAACAGATCGGCCTGCGGTATCTCTCCCTGGCGAACCAGGTGCGCAGAATCGTCGATGAGCACATGAGCGGCGCCGGTCCGTCGCTGGCCCGTACCAAGGTCCTGATGGTGCTCGGGGGTCATGGCGCGCTGCGGCAGGCGGCACTGGCCGCGGAGCTGGGCTACGCGGCCCGGTCGGTCACCCAGGCCGTGGACGCGCTGGAGCGGGACGGGCTGGTCGAGCGGACCTCGGACCCCGGAGACCGCCGCTGCAAGGTCGTCGTCCTCACGCCCGAGGGCAGGGCGGCGCTGGCCGCCGGAACGGCCGCCGGTGAGGACATACTGCGGCAGGTCTTCGGGGCCCTCGGGCCTGATCAGCGGGCCGATCTGGACGCGTTGCTCGACGCCGTCGAGGCAGCCGCCACCGCCGTCACGACCCACGACGTACCCGCCGAGCCGGATCGCGCCTAGCACGCGATCCGCGCCCAGCGCACGGTCCCGTCGGTCAGTGCGCGATGCTGTCGATCAGCTCGCGCGCTCCCTGCCGCAGCAGCGAGACGGCCACGGACGTGCCCAGAGTCGCCGGATCGAGCGGGCCCGCCCACTCGTGGGCGTTGAGTACGGTCTTGCCGTCGGGCGTGAAGACACAGGCGCGCAGCGAGAGGTCACCATTGCGCTGGGCCTGGGCGTATCCGGCGATCGGCGAATTGCAGTGGCCCTGGAGGACATGGAGGAACATCCGTTCCGCCGTCGTCTCGCGGTAGGTGCCGGGATCCCCGAGGCCGCTGACGGTGTCTATCAGGACGGTGTCGTCCTCGCGGCACTGGAGAGCGAGGACGCCCGCGCCGATCGGCGGGCACATCGTCTCGGGCGAGAGGATCTCGGTGATCACATCCGCGCGGCCGATGCGTTCGAGGCCCGAGACGGCCAGGAGGATGGCGTCCGCCTCGCCCGCGGCGAGCTTCTCCAGCCGGCGGTTGGCGTTGCCGCGGAACGGGACGCACTCCAGATGCGGATGCGCGGCGGCGAGCTGGGCGACACGGCGCACCGAGGAGGTGCCGATCCGGGTGCCGGCCGGGAGTTCGCCGAGTGTGAGACCGCCCGGGTGGACAAGGGCGTCGCGGATGTCGTCGCGCTTGAGGAAGGCCGCGAAGGTCGTACCCGCGGGCAGTGGGCGGTCCGCGGGGATGTCCTTGACGCAGTGGACGGCGAGGTCCGCCTCGCCGGAGAGCAGCGCGGCGTCGACCTCTTTGGTGAAGGCGCCCTTGCCCTCGACCTCGCTCAGGTCGCCCATCCACTTGTCGCCGGTGGTCTTCACCGGGATGACCTCGGTCGCGATGCCCGGGTGGAGCGCGGCCAGCTCGGTGCGGACGCGCGCCACCTGGGCGAGGGCCATGGGCGAGTCGCGGGAGACGATACGGATCAGCTCAGGCACGGACATGCGCCCACGATAGACCGTCGCGTCCGCGCCCACGCGGCCCGCCCGCCCGGCCGCCGGAGAGACGGCGCGGGCCGACGAAACCGTACGTGGACGCCTAGGCGGTCAGCCGTTGTGCCGGATCAGGGATTCCACCAGGCCGGAGCGGGTCGCGGGAAAGTCCAGCGGTACGATCCCGAGCCCGCGCCAGCCGGTCGCCTCCGCGCCGTCGAGGAATGTATGTACCTGCGGATTGAGCCGGTCGGAGTTCCAGCGCGGCGGCAACAGGGCCGCCGTGCTGACGTAGTTGACGAACAGCTTGCCGGGCTGCTGGACGGCCTTGCGGAAGTGGGCCTCGATCTTGGGGTACTTGGCGAAGGGCTCGGCCTGGTAGTCGTCCTGGATGTCGAACAGCCCGCCGTCGCCGTACCGCACACCGGGCAGCCCGCCGTTGACCGCAAGCAGTACGACCCGGCCGCGCGCCTCGCCGAGCGTGGGCAGACCGCCGTCGAGCCGGAAGAGGGAGCGCCAGCCCTTGCCGTCGAGATAGGTGTCGAAGATCCGCCGGAACTCGGCGTCGCTCTCCTCGGAGTACTCCTGCTTGAGCCGCATCAGCACGGTCTCGGAGGGATGGTCGCGCAGGAAGTCCCGGCAGGCGCCGAGCACATCGTCGAAGTTGAGGTTCTGGTAGAACGCGGCGTGGTGGATGCTGAACGCGTTGTCGAAGGCACGGCAGCGTACGTCCAGGAAGCGGATGCCGCTGTTCAACTGCGCGGCGATGGTGGTGTTCTGGCACGCCACCCACAATCCGCCGACCTGCGCTCCGGAGTTGTGCGTACCGGGAATCGTCAGCCGCTGTACGGGCGTGGCGTCACCGAAGCCGCCCATCCAGTCCTGTGGCGCGAGCGCCTGTCGCGATGCGGCGACGGCGGGCGCGGCGCCGATGAGGGCGGTGGCGGACACAGCGAGCGCGCCGGCCAGAAAGCCGCGGCGCGTACCGGTATGTGTGCTCATACGAGGGTGCCTCCGTCTGCTGTGGGGGGTCAGCCCTCGGATTATGTCCGGTACACGTCACACGCGGAACAGGGGCGGAATGAACGGCGGCGGAAGGAACGGATCGGAGCGGCGGACGAGTCGGAGCACCGCACAAAGGATGGCAAGCCGGAGCCCACCGCCCCTGATCCGCTCACGCTCCAGGGCGTGACCGCGGAAGGCGATCCGCTATCCGTCCGTGGGGCTCGGCAGCACGATGATGCCGAGCCTGATGCTGCTGCTGTTCGTACAGACCGCCCACGCCCCTTGGGCGGGATCACTGTGCGTCAGATTGGAAGGTCCCAACCTGGCCCGTCCTCGGTGCCGATCCACACTCGCTGACCGGCGGCCGACACCGTGATGCCGAATCTCTCCTGGTGAGGTTCGCCAGCGGCCTGCCAGTGCTGCACGGCCCGCTCGACCCGATCCCACAGACGTACGGGACCGCGCTGTACGACGGTCCACCCGCCCTTGGAGTTGAGGGCCGTCCGGGCCTGCGAACCGGTGGACACGTCCCAGAAGATCTGTTCCGCTCCCGCCCCCATGCGTTCGGCCGAGGGCGCCGCGAGCTGCGCGACCCAACCGCCGGTCCAGCCGTCAAGCTTGGCGGGGTCGATCTGGCTCGGTCGCTCGTCCCCGGGCAGCAGGGCCAGCGTCGGGCGGGGCGGGCGGTCGTGCGGCCGGGCGATCATGAAGCTGGTGTAGCCGGGCAGGAACCGGCCCGTGGCCTCCCCGGGACCGGTCACGTCGAGCAGCGCGAGGGCGTTGGCGTAGCTCCACCCGGAGAGGGTGACCAGGATCTTTCCGCCCGGCCTCACCTGGCGCAGCCACGGCAGCGGGATGTACCGGACCGAACACGTGGCGATCAGCCGGTCGTACCGTCCCCCGTCCGGGTCGCCACGCAGCCCGTCACCGATGATCAGCCTGGGCGCGAAACCAGCCGCCTTGAGCGCCGCAGCAGCAGCCCCGCCTACCACCGGGTCGTACTCGATGCTGGTCAGGTTGGCGTCTCCGAGACGGTGCGCGCCAAGGGCGGTCGAGTACCCGGTTCCGGTGCCGATCTCCAGCACCCGGTGCCCGGTCCGGGCATCGAGCTGCCGCCACATGCGCAGTACCAGCGACGGCAGGGTGGACGACGACGACGGGGAGCCGGTCACGGCTCCCTCGGTCACGTCATCGGGCCTGATCCGGCCGTCCAGTTGGGTGATCAGCGTTTCGTCGGAGTAGACACCCTCCAGCCATCCGGGCTCGCCGTCCCGGACTGGTCGGTAGCTGGTCGGAACACTTCCCGGCACTGGCCTGAAGTAGGACCCCGTGAACAGCTCGCGGGGAACCGCCCTGGCGGCGTCGCGCCACTCGGGCTCCGTCAGGGTGCCCTCCTCGGTGAGTCTGTCCGTCAAAGTGTCGCGGAGCTGAGCCGATGTGCTCACGTGTCGGGGCCTTTCTCCAGTTGGTCGGTAAGAGCATGGGCGATTGCTGCAGCGGTCTCCGCCGGCTGCCACGCCCATTGGCCGTTCGGGTTGCACTCAAGGAAGTACCAGTCGCCTGCGGCGGTGACCACGAAGTCGAACGCGCCGTATAGCAAACGGAGTTCGGCGAGGTAGGCAATGACCGCATGCGCAACCGACTCGGGCACCTCCATCGGTGTGCACGTCATCAAGTCCTGACGCCGCCGCCAGTCGAGATCGGGGCTGTCGATCCGGACCCCGAACAGCCGGTCGCCCACGGCGGTTACCCGCACATCGAACGCCTTGTCAACCTTGGCTTGGAACATGTGCGGACACACGGACACGGCGTCGGTGATCTCGGCCCCGTGCACCTCCCGGACCCACACGCTGTGTGGCTGGCCGTCCACACGGTAGGGCGTGTTCCACACTGGCTTGTAGACCACTCCGGCGGGCTGGCGGGCGGCGAACGTCCGTGCCTCGTGCGGGTCGTTGGTGATCACCGTACTGGGCATCCGGAACCCGCAGCGTTGCGCGGTCGAGAGCTGTGCGGGCTTGAACTCGGCAGCTCGGTTGTTCCACGGATGATTGACGTAGCGCGCGCCCGGCAGTGACGCGAGGACGCCCCCCGTGCCCCACAGCGCTTGTTCTGCGGCGAACCGGCGGTCCTGGTCGCTCAGCCCCTGCGGCCCCTCGTAGGGCGAGGGCCTGCGCACCCAGACGGACCGAATCCGCGTGGTGTCGAGTACCCGGCTTGCCGTGCGCAGGGTGCCCCGCTGGTTGCCCGTACGGTACGTGGCGGTCAGCGAGGCACCCGTGTGCAGGTCGGTACCGGGGTCGAGACGGACCACGGGAACCCGGCGCTCGGCGAGAAGCCGCAGCACCATGTCCGCCGTCACGTCGTAGGGGTTGGTCAGCACCAGTACCGACCTGCTGTCAGTCATCAGCCGGAACTCTGGTCCTGGTCGTACGACTCGGTGGTGTCCGCGTCGCTCGCGCCGCCCGGACCGGACCCGTCACCGGGGGTGGTCGTGGTGGGCGTCAGTCCGCTCGTGCTGGTGCCGTGGTTACCCAGCTCGACCGTCCGGCCTTGCTCGTCCACGAGGACAGCGATCTGCGTTTCGGGGTCGATCACGGGCGTGTACTGCGGCACCGTGGTGGTGGCCGCGTACGGCCCCATTCGTTGCGTGCCCCACGGTGCGGGCGTCTGCGTCATCTGTGCTGTACCTCCGTCTCCTGATGGCGTCGAAAGTTCAACTCCTCGGCCATGAAGCCAAGTTGTCGGCCCCACCCCGATCGAATCGGCCTGTCCAGGGTTTCCACCACCGGGGAGGGGTCTTGGCCCACCCCGGTGGCTCACCGTCCATTGAGGAGTCACCGGGGTGGGAGTTGGAGCCCGCCCCCTCGGGGCCTGTGCAATCAGCACGGGGGAGCGATGCGGCACCGCGAGGGGGGACGGGGTTCAGGGGCGGCCGGTAGCGGCCGGTGCGGGTGTCGCTGTGGCCGACGAAGCGACGGTGAAGACGAACACGGACTGTCCGAACCGGCGTACGCGCTTCACGGGTTCCCCCGCAGCGGTGCGCACTTGAGGCAGTCGCCGTGACGGGCGTTTCTGGGTGCGTCGGACCCGGAGGGCAGACCACGCCGGTAGCGCTGACCGCCCCGCCGTACTGGCCCCACCAGTCGGCCGGAGCGTCCGGGTACGGCCCGTGGGGTCTCTGCTGACCGACTCCGGGGGCGGGAGGAGCGGCGTACAACGCCTCTGCGGCCGAACGGGGTGCTCACCGGTGGTCCGCCGAGAGGTGCCGCCGCAATCGGACGTTGCAGTCACGGCGCTTGCTCGCTTCTCCGTTCGCCCGCGCCCGGTCGTGCTCCATGGCGATGTTGTCACAGTGCGCACAGCCCGGTACCGGCTTCGGTTCGGCATCCAGCCTCAGCGGCAGGACCACTGGTGCACTCGGGCAGGTTTGCCGCTCGCTCATGCCGACCCCTTCACGTCGTCTGGATCACGACAACGCTAGGAACGTCAGGGCCTCACCTCACAGCCGATTGCACGTGATTGCACACGAGTCAGACAAGCGAGTCTCGCGCCTTGTAGATCAAGGCACGCGCCCGCGCACCGTAGACAGCCATGTCGGCGAGCTTGGTGTAGGTATCCGAATATGCCTTGACCTCGCTGGGCTGAGTCAGCGTCAAGTAACCCGACACCAACTCCACGTTGACTTGCCCGTTGTCATAGATCCAAAAGTTCTCAACCGGAAGTTGAGGGCGTCGCTGACCGACAGGAATGACGCCGAGACTGACATTGGGCAAGGCACTTACGGTGAGTAGATGCTCCAGCTGTTCTTCCTGTGCTGCCCCCGTACTGAGTGTGTTTCTAAGAACAGGTTCTTCGATCAGGAAAGCGAACACCCGCTGCCCCTCACGCAGCACTCGCTGTCTCTCCATACGGGCCGCCACCGCGTCGGCCACATCATCCATTGGCACCCGCTGTTGCTGAATCGTCCGAAGCACGTCCTCGGTGTACTGATAGGTCTGAAGGAGTCCGGGAAGTGCCCACACGCTGTACGAGCGGAAACGTCGTGTGCGCTGGTACAGCGGCAGCCGTTCCTCTTGGGACCGTTTGAGTCCCGCGCGCTCCAACCGACGCCACGTCAGCCAGGTACCCTCTGTGGCCCGAAGCGAGGCGATCAAGTCGCCTGTCTGATCCTCGGCACCGCACGCCTGGCACCACGACCGAATATCGTCCTCACTCGGTTGCGTCTTCGCTGTTGAGATCCGAGAAACCTTTGAAGGGTGCCAGCCGCACAGGGCCGCGAGATCCTTTCCGTCCAGTCCGGCATCCTTGACCAAATCGCGTAGACGGTTGGCCAAGGCTTGCCGGGCCACTTGGACGCTGGATGATGCTGATTGCACTAGACCGGCTTGTACTCCTCGTGAGGCGTGGCCCGCTCCCAGACGGAATCGAATGCAGCACTGCACCACGCAGCCAGGTTTGCGTCGTTAACGTACTCGCGTTCCGTCAGAACGCCGTCGCCGCTGAAGTGATGGAAAAGCACCAACTCACCGTCGAATAGCCAGAAATCCACAGCGGGCACCGCGAGGTCTTTGGCTTGGCGTCGCGGAAGCCAACGAACATCCTCACCGGCGGCGATATTGGTCACTGCATAGTCATATTCCCACCGAACGTACTCGGTCAGAGGTTCGGAGACCACGCGGGCACGACGAACCGCGACTCCACGCGAAACAGCAGCCTGTACCGCGTCGTGCCAGCCTTCCCACCAGTCCGCACGGTTGTCCGGCGTGAACGTGCGGCCCTCGCGCCATTCGAGGAAGTCGGGATCAGTGCTCGCGTACTGATCCCGAACCTCTAGATGGATGGCGGTTCGTCGCGCACGGGACAACGGCTCACGCGCCGGAGGCTTCATCGGCGATGCCTCCATCCGGTCGAGGGATGTACTGGATCATGGCCTTCGGCAACCGAATGATCGCTTCATGGTCCGGGACGTCCGTCCCCTGGCCGGGGATCGAACCGATCTCCTGGCATGCCTTCACCTCCTCCTCGGTGGCCCGGTAGGACTGGATCAGCAGGTCTCCGCTGTCCTCGTCCAGCCAGATGGTGGGCGAGTCGTCCTTGCCGGTGTTCGGAATGATCCCCAGGAAACGCAAGCGCATGACCTCTCCCTGTGTCGATCCGATTGCAGCAGATTGCTTGAGCGTCACCCACCCGGCCCGCGCCGTCAAGCGGCTCTGGACGTGGCTTCGCTTGTACCGGGCCGCCCGGTACTCCGTATAGACGATGAACCACGGCTCAGCCGAAATCAGTTCCAGAAAGCGGGCATGGGCGTCGTCTCCGGAGTGCATCGCCTCGTCAGCGCGCTCTCGCCAAGTCTTGACGAACTGTCGGCAGTATTGCGTGTCCCGCTCCTTACAGCGGACCGCCTCGGCTTCCTCGGCGGCCCGCAACTGTGCTTCGGCCGAAGCGCCATCAGACCAGGACGTCAAAGCCATCGGGGTGGGCGTCCCCGCGTGGGCCGGGCTACGACGTCTCGGTCGATACGGGCGGCGAGAGCCTGCGTGCCGGACCCCGCCACCGCGACAAGATCTGCCGGACAGGTCCTAACGGCCGTTGGCAAGGTACGCGGCGTGTTCCGTGTCCAGGTCGACCACCGTGAACTCATGGAATTCCATGATCAGCTGGCCCGCCAGGACCCATCTGATCTGCCAGCTCTCGAACGGCACGCCGTCCGCGCCGTACGCCACCGGGATTGGCCCGCCGGGTCGGTACAGCGCCCCATGCACCCCTGCCGGCGCGAACCTCCGTACCCGCAGGGCCAGATACTGCTTCCGCAGGTGCGGACACGCCTCCACCGAGGCCACCGCACACGGCACGCACAGCGGCGGATGCGTCGTGACATCACCCGGCTTCCACCGGCCCGGATCGTCCGCGTCCTCCCCCACCAGCCACAGCGTCCCCTCGGGCGTACGGTCCGACGGGCCCCCGCAGACCTGACACAGCAGCTTCCGCATCGCCCGCCGCTGCCGCAGAAAATGCACCCGCCCGGCGCTGCCGGGCAGCCTTCTGCGTCACCCGGAGATGAGAGCCGCAATTGCGGCGCATGACTTTGGCACAGTCTTTCTTCTTGCCCGGTCCGAGGCCGGGATCAGCTACTCAAAGATTGCTGCCGAATGCGAAATCAAGCCGGAGCGCGTGGGTACGCTCGCTCGCGGTCAGGGCAGTATCACTTCCTTTGACAAGATCGCCAAGATTTCTGATGCGCTCCGCATCCCCGGAGCGCTGCTCGGCCTCGCTCCCCAGGCTTGGGAGACGAGCGACCCCGTTGCTCGTTCGTCCGCACCGTCGGCACACATCACCAGAACGCTCCGAAACGGAGGCAGCACAGTGCGGCGCAGAGAATTCTTCAGGTCGTCTGCCGGCGCGGGGCTGGCAGTGGGGCTTCATGAACTCGTTCAGCTCGAAGCGGGACCACGGATCGGGCGGGACATACCCGTCCGGCTGCGGAAGCGTACGGCGCGCCTGCGTCGGCTTGACGACGTCCTGGGCGGCGGCGACACGTACCGCGTCTATGCCGGGGAGTATCAGGCCACCAAGGCGCTGCTCCGTGATGGCAGTTACACAGAGGAGACCGGTCGTTCCCTCCTGTCCGTACTGGCCGAGCAGGCCTAGCAGGCCGGATGGGCGGCGTTCGACGCGGGCAGGCACGCTGACGCGAGCGGTCTCTACGAGGCCAGCCGTCAAGCCGCCGTCGCGGCGGGCGACGACGCGCTCGCCGGAAACGCGCTCGCCTTTCTCGCTTACCTGAAGGTCAGCAGCAGCCGCACCGCCGGGGTGGAGACCGCTGTCCAGTCGTGCCGCACAGCGGGGCCCGGCGCCCCGGCCGGCGTGCGGGCGCTGCTCTACGGGCGGCTCGCCTGGGCGTACGCCGCCGCCGGGAACGTCAGCGAGACCGAGCGCGCGCTGAACACCGCGGAAGCCGTGCTCGGTGAGGCGGGCGGGGTCCCGGAACCCGACTGGGCGACGTGGGACGGCAACGGACTCCAGATCATGACCGCCCGGTGCTGGACCGAATTGCGCCGCCCGCTCCGCGCGATCCCCGTCCTTGAGGACGTGCTGGCCCGCTACGACGACACGCACGCCCGCGACAAGAGCCTCTACCTGTCCTGGCTCGCCGACTCGTACCTAGCGGCCGGGGAGATCGAACAAGCCGCCACGACCGCCGACCGGGTGCTGGAGCTTTCAGCCGGGGTGGCATCGGTACGCCCACGGCGCCGTATCGCGCCGGTCCTTCAAGGTCTCAGCGCCCACCGCACCGTACCGGCCGTGGCCGAAGCACTTGACAGAGCAGGGGGCTGACGTACCAACGTCCGCGTCACGGCTCGGTCGTCGTCCCGACCCAGCGCAGATACGCAGCCGAACCCGCGACGAGCGCAACCGCGCCGGCCGTTCGGGCCGCGTGAGCACGGGAGGGCGGGGTGGTAGGGCCTTTGGGAGGGGAACGGGTACGGCGCGCCGGCCTGGCGGCGCGATGCGAAAGGGCGGTGAGCCGAAGCCCACCGCCCTCATGGCGTCAGCCCCCCGCGGGGCCGCCCGTACCGCGAACTACCGGATGATCGTGATCCGGTCCGCCGCCGGCGGGGCCAGCGGGGACTGGGCCGACGAGTTCGCCGCCAGGTACGCGTTCAGCAGGTCCAGGTCCGAGGGACCGACCAGCTTGTTCTTGCCCTGGGCGAGCACCGCGAAGCCGTCGCCGCCGCCGCCGAGGAACTCGTTCATCGCGACGCGGTAGGTCTTCGCCGGGTCGATCGCCTCACCGTTCAGCTTCACCGAGTCGGTGACGATGCGGTCCGCGCCCGTCTTCGTCATGTCCAGCGTGTAGGTGAGGCCCTTCGAGATCTGGAGGATCTTCGGAGAAGCCGCGTTGGAACCGCTGACCTGCTGCTGGAGCGCGGTGACGATCTGCGCACCCGTCAGGTCGAAGACGTTCATCATGTTGGTGAACGGCTGGACCGTGAAGGCCTCGCCGTAGGTCACGACACCGTCGCCCTCGGCCGCCGACGCCTTGTAGACCAGGTCGGCCCTGATGCCGCCCGGGTTCATGAAGGCGAGCTGCGCGCCGCCCTTGTCGGCCGGTGCTGTGCCCGCGAGCTGGGCGTCCGCGATCAGATCACCGAGCGGGGACTCCGGGCTCGTGGAGCCGCGGCCGTTGATGTCCGCGGAGATGTAGCCCTGCGGAGTGTTGGCGATCGGCGCGGCCACCTTGTTCCAGCGCGCGATCAGGTCCGTCATGTCCTGGGCCTTGGGCTGGTCACGGCTGACGATGTGGTTCGCCGACTTCACGCTCGTGCGCACGATGTCGTCGGTACGACGGTCGTAGGTGAGCGTGGTGTCCGTGTACAGCCTGCCGAACGACGCGGCCGAGGTGACCAGCCGCGGGTTGCCGGCCGGGTCCGGGATCGTGCAGGCGTACGCGTTGTGCGTGTGGCCGGTGACCAGCGCGTCGACCTGCGGCGAGATGCCCTTGGCGATGTCGACGATCGGACCGGAGACACCACCGCCGGGCGCCGGGCTGTCACAGTCGTAGTTGTACGCGGAAGAGGCCGGCGAGCCGCCCTCGTGGATCAGCGCGACGATCGAGTTGACGCCTTGCTTCTCCAGCTCCTTGGCGTACTTGTTGACCGTCTCGATCTCGTCGTGGAACTTGAGTCCCTTGACGCCCTCGGCGGTCACGATGTTCGGCGTGCCCTCCAGGGTGACACCGATGAAGCCGATCTTGATGCCGTGGCTCTTCCAGATCTCGTACGGCGCGAGGATCGGCTTGCCGGTCTTCTCCGACGTCACATTCGCCGCGAGGTACGGGAAGTCGGCGCCCTTGAACTTCTTGCCCTTCTCGTAGCAGCCGTCGGTCGGGTGACAGCCGCCCTTCTGGAGACGGGCCAGCTCGACGGCGCCTTCGTCGAACTCGTGGTTGCCGACGCCCGTCACATCGAGGTCGAGCTTGTTGAGCGCCTCGATGGTGGGCTCGTCGTGGAAGAGGCCGGACAGCAGCGGGCTGGCACCGACCATGTCACCGGCCGCCGCGGTGATGGAGAACTTGTTGCCCTCGCGCGCCTTGCGCAGCGAGGTCGCCAGGTACTCGACACCGCCGGCGGGAATCGCCTTGGTCGTACCGTCGGCCTGCTTCTCGTTGACGTTCCCGGACGAGCCCGCGGGCGGCTCCAGGTTTCCGTGCAGGTCGTTGAAGGAAAGAAGCTGCACCTGGACCAAGTCGTCCTTGTGGTGGCCCTTGTTCTTCTCACTGTCCTGACTCGCCACGGCCGGCATCGCGGCGACGAGCGCTCCGACGGTGGCCAGGCCCGCGGCAGCGGCGAGTACCCGCCGTGTCGCGCGCTTCTTCTGCGGTCTCGCTGACATCGGTCCCCTTGTGGATCGAACGTATGCCTGAAGATTTTTGAGGGTATTCAGGTTCTTGAGGGTGTTGAGAATCATGAAAAGTCCGGAGTCTGTGAAGACTGCGTCGGCAGCCTAGAGTCAACGCGCGTAGCGCGACAGGGGGTACCGGGTTACGAACTGGTTGATTTTGCGGGTGGAGAGGCTGTCGGGGGACGGGCGGATCTGCGTTGCGGGGCCGCCGTCGCCGTACTCTCGATCCATGACTGACGCAGCAGCCCGCGAGCCCGGCCGGCAGATCCAGACACTTGACGCGCTGACCACGGAGCAGGCCGAGGACGTCCTCGACCTGCTGGCCGACGCGGTCGCCTCGGACGGCGTACAGGCCATCTCGGAGCAGGGCAGGCTCCAGTTGCGCGGTGGACACCGCGAGGGCGTACGGCACTTCCTGCTCAGCGTCGAGGGCGGACTCGTCGGCTACGCGCAGTTGGAGGACACCGATCCCGTCGAGGCGCCGGCCGCCGAACTGGTCGTACGGCCCGGCTGCCGCGGTCAGGGCCATGGCCGGGCGCTGGGCGCCGCGCTGCTGGGCGCGTCCGGCAAGCGGCTTCGGGTGTGGGCGCACGGCGGCAAGTCGGCCGCCCGGCATCTCGCCCAGGTGCTCGGGCTGACGCTCTTCCGCGAACTGCGCCAGCTGCGGCGCCCGTTGGGCCCGCCGGGCCTTCCCGAGGCGGCGCTGCCCGCCGGAGTCACCATCCGTACGTTCGTACCGGGACAGGACGACGCCGCCTGGCTCGCGCTCAACGCCGCGGCCTTCGCGCACCACCCGGAACAGGGCGCGCTGACCCAGCGTGACCTGGAGGACCGTATGGCCGAGCCGTGGTTCGACCCGAAGGGCTTCTTCCTGGCCGAGCACGGCGGCGACCTGATCGGGTTCCACTGGACCAAGGTGCACGCCGAGGACCGGATCGGTGAGGTGTACGTCCTCGGCATCAGGCCCGACGCGCAGGGCGGCGGTCTCGGCAAGGCGCTCACCGTCATCGGGCTGCGCCATCTCGCGGCGCAAGGTCTGCCGACCGCGATGCTGTATGTGGACGCGGACAACGCGGCGGCGGTGACGGTGTACGAGCGGCTCGGCTTCCGTACGCACGAGGTGGACCTGATGTACCGCACGGAGTCCTGACCGAGGGTCCCGGAGCACCGAGGGTCCCGGAGCACCGACCGGCGGTCCCGGAGCCCTGGCCGACGGCCCCGGTCAGCCCGTCCGACGGTCCCGGCCGCCCCGCCCGACCGGCCGGGGCCGTCCCATAACAGCGCACGCACGGCCCGTAACAGCGCGCACTCCGGCGCGCCCACGCCACCACCGCGCCGGCGCGCCCCCGATCCGCTTCGGAAAGCCCCCGGGGAGCCCCGTCCCGCTTTCCTTCACGTCATGTCACCGTTACCGGCCATTCAGACGGTCTTGCGACTCTCTCTCAATGCAGCCCGCTCTGCCCCCCACACCGAACGGCAGGATCCGCCTCGCCCCTGCCCTCTCCGACGCGCCGGTCGTCCCCTCTGCGCGGAAGAATGGGGACATGAGCCAGCAGCCCGCCGAGGTACCGGTACAGCAGACCCAGCCGTCCGTAGGTTTCATCACCGCCCACCGCCCTCACACGGTCGCCACGGCCTCGTCCGGCCTCGAACCCGATCTGGACTCCGACCTCGATGTGTACGAGGAGGACGGCGACCAGGAGGGCGAGCTGCCCCACGGCCGGTTCCTCGACCGTGAGCGCAGCTGGCTCGCCTTCAACGAGCGCGTCCTGGAGCTCGCCGAGGATCCCGCGACTCCGCTGCTCGAACGGGCCAACTTCCTCGCCATCTTCGCGTCCAACCTGGACGAGTTCTTCATGGTCAGGGTGGCCGGTCTCAAGCGGCGCATAGCGACCGGCGTCGCCACCCGCTCCGCGTCCGGCCTCCAGCCCCGTGAGGTCCTCGATCTGATCTGGACCCGCTCGCGCGAGCTCATGGCCCGGCACGCCGCCTGCTACCAGCAGGACGTCGCGCCCGCCCTGGCCGACGAGGGCATCCACATCATCCGCTGGCCCGAGCTGACCGACAAGGAACAGGCGCGTCTGTTCACACTTTTCCGACAGCAGATCTTCCCGGTCCTCACACCGCTGGCCGTGGACCCGGCGCATCCCTTCCCGTACATCTCCGGGCTCTCGCTCAATCTGGCCGTGGTCGTCCGCAATCCCGTCAGCGGGCACCGCCACTTCGCGCGCGTCAAGGTGCCGCCGCTGCTCTCCCGCTTCCTGGAGGCCTCGCCGCAGCGGTACGTACCGCTGGAGGATGTGATCGCCGCACACCTGGAGGAGCTGTTCCCCGGGATGGAGGTGCTGGCGCACCATATGTTCCGGGTGACCCGTAACGAGGACCTGGAGGTGGAGGAGGACGACGCCGAGAACCTCCTCAAGGCTCTGGAGAAGGAACTGATGCGGCGCCGCTTCGGCCCGCCGGTCCGGCTGGAGGTCGAGGAGTCGATCGACCCGTACATCCTCGATCTGCTGGTCCGCGAGCTGAAGGTGTCCGACGCCGAGGTCTATCCGCTGCCGGGACCGCTGGATCTGACGGCGCTCTTCGGGATCTCGCGGCTGGACCGGCCCGAGCTGAAGTACCCCAAGTTCATAGCGGGCACGCACCGCGATCTCGCCGAGGTGGAGTCCGCCTCCGCGCCGGACATATTCGCCGCGCTGCGCGAACGCGACGTGCTGCTGCACCACCCGTACGACTCGTTCTCGACCTCCGTCCAGGCCTTCCTGGAGCAGGCCGCGGCCGATCCGGACGTGCTGGCCATCAAGCAGACGCTGTACCGGACCTCCGGCGACTCGCCGATCGTGGACGCGCTGATAGACGCGGCCGAGTCGGGCAAGCAGGTCCTCGTCCTGGTCGAGATCAAGGCGCGCTTCGACGAGCAGGCGAACATCAAATGGGCGCGGAAGCTGGAGGAGTCCGGCTGCCATGTGGTGTACGGCCTGGTCGGGCTGAAGACGCACTGCAAGCTCTCGCTGGTGGTGCGGCAGGAGGGCGACACCCTGCGCCGGTACAGCCATGTCGGCACGGGCAACTACCACCCGAAGACGGCGCGGCTGTACGAGGACCTCGGGCTGCTCACCGCGGACCCGCAGGTCGGCGCGGATCTGTCCGACCTGTTCAACCGGCTCTCGGGCTACTCGCGCCGGGAGACCTACCGCCGGCTGCTGGTCGCTCCGAAGTCGCTGCGTGACGGACTGATCGCCCGGATCAACAAGGAAGTCGCGCACCACCGGGCGGGACGGCCCGCGTATGTCCGCTTCAAGGTCAACTCGATGGTCGACGAAGCGATCATCGACGCCTGTTACCGGGCCTCGCAGGCGGGCGTTCCGGTCGATGTCTGGGTCCGGGGCATCTGTGCCCTGCGCCCCGGCGTCGCCGGGCTCTCCGAGAACATCCGGGTGCGCTCGATCCTGGGCCGCTTCCTGGAGCACTCCCGGATCTTCGCTTTCGGCAACGGCGGGGAGCCGGAGGTCTGGCTCGGCAGCGCGGACATGATGCACCGCAATCTCGACCGGCGTATCGAAGCACTGGTCCGGGTCACCGATCCGGCCCACCGCGCGGCACTCACCCGGCTGCTGGAGACCGGGATGTCCGACGACACCTCCTCCTGGCACCTCGGCGCGGACGGCAACTGGACCCGGCATGCCACGGACCAGGACGGCCGGCCGCTGCGGAACGTACAGGAAATGCTCATAGACGCCCGGAGGCGCCGGCGTGCAGCACCATGAAGTGGACATCGAACCCTTTACCGCGGGCGACACCGACCGCCTGACGGCGGGCGAGGTCCTGGCCGGATATCTGCACGCGCGCGCGGGAGACTTCCTGCGCGGGCTGCGGATGTACGGCGAGAGCGGCTCGGACACGGCGGCGGCCGAGGCCGCGGCCCGTACGCTGCGCGGCGCGGCGCGCAGGATCGGCGGCGGACTGCACACATACCGGCCGCTGCTCGATCCGGCCTGGGCCGATCAGCTCCGTACGGAACTGGGCTGGCTCTCCGGCACCCTGGCCCAGGAACACGCGTGTACGAGCAGGCTGCACCGGCTGCTCGGCGCGCTGGCCCGGCTCTCGGGCGCGACGGCGGCGTCATCGGCGGCGGCCGTGTCGGTCTCGTCGGTCTCGCGTACGGAGGACCAGCCCGAGGGCGTGCCGTCAGGTCCGGGCACGCTCACGGTCGGCGCGTCGCGCGCGGGAGCGCTGCTGGACCGTCAGCTCACTCTCGCCAGGACGCGCGCCCACTCGGCGGCGCTCCAGGCGCTCGGCTCCTCGCGCTTCCACGCGGTGGCGGACGCGGTGGCCGTACTGGCCTCGGAGGTACCGCTCGGGCCGCTGGCCGCGGCGCCCGCCGTG
>NZ_FMDK01000133.1 GCF_900091995.1 Streptomyces sp. MnatMP-M17 | reverse complement strand
CGGCTCCCGGAGACGAGCCGGCGCGCACCGGCCTGGCCGAGCGGGACGACCGGAGCGCCGGTGGCCCGCGCCAGACGGGCGATACCGCTGCGGAAGGGCCGCGGCGCGGCTTCGCCGGCGTCCTTGCGGTGCGGGAGGCCGCCCTCGCCGTAGAGCAGGACGAGACGGCCCGCGGCCAGCGCGTCCATGGCGCCCTCCAGTGCGCGGGCGGCCCGCGGATCACCGCGGTACACCGGCACATAGCCGTCCCTGGTGAGTGCCGCGGCAAGGAGCGGGATCCGCCACAGTCCGGCGGCGGCCAGGACGACGGGCTCCACGCCGAGGCGGTGCAGGGCGGCGAGAACGACCGCCGGATCGCTGAGTGAGGTGTGGTTCGCGGCGATGATGCTGCCGGGCCGCAGTTCGGCGTCGGCGTCGGTCGTGACCGTCAGCTGCCCGAAGAGCGGTACGACGGCTCCGGCGATACGGCTGAGCATGAACGGCCCTCCGGTGGCGGTGAGTTCGGTTCCTCATCGTCGCCCGGTACTGCCCGGCCGGCGTGAGTACGCGTACTCAGAGAGCAGGGACCGGCCGCGGCTCATGTCCGGCGGGCTCCTCCGTCGTACCGCCCGGACCAGGGACCACATGGCTGGGCATCACATGGCCGGGTGTCACATGGCCGGGTGTCACATGGCCGGGTGTCACATGTTCTGCGCGGCCCATGCACTGAAGTCGGTGGTGGGCAGTCCCGGCGCCCGCGCGTACTCCGGTCGCGCCGGAGAGCCGGCCTGGTTCCGCCACTCGTGTGCGACGCCCCATTCCGGCATGCCCTGCGCGACGGCCTCCGCCAGGCTCAGGGACGGAGCGGTCAGCTCCACGCCCAGCACGCCGGAGAGCACCTGGGCGATCCGCCTCATCGTCAGCCGCTCACCGGCCAGTTCCGCCGCACCGAATCGCGGTCGTAGAGATCACCGCGCACCAGTCGCGCACCGAACGCCTCGAACGCCTCGGCCCGCTGGGACCCGGGATCGCGTACGCGTAACATACGGAGGGCCTCCCCACTTAGCAAGCCGAAGGGAATCCCGTGTCCACAGTGCCCAAAGGGTTCAGAGGCTCCACGGACGGAGCAGCGCCGAAGGCGTCCGGACGCGCGATGCGTGCGGACGCCCGGCGCAATTACGAGCGCATCCTCGCCGCGGCCGAGGCCGAGGTGGCCGAGCACGGCGTCGACGCCTCCCTGGAGGAGATCGCCCGCAAGGCTCAGGTCGGCTCCGCCACGCTGCACCGTCACTTCCCCAGCCGCTGCTCGCTGCTGGAGGCGGTCTTCCGCGGCCGGGTGGAGGTCCTCTGCGAGCAGGCCCGTGAGCCGGCCCGGGACACCGATCCCGGGACCGCGCTCATGGACTGGCTGCGGGCGGTCGGCGGCCATGCCGCGTCCACGCGCGGTCTGGCCGCCTCGCTGGTCCACGCGGGCCGGCACAGCGAACGGACAGACCCGGAGAGCTGCCTCGCGATGCTCACCGACGCGGGTGAACCGCTGCTGCGGCGCGCCGTCGAGGCCGGCGCGATCAGCTCCGCCGTGTCCGTCAGGGACTTGCTGACACTGGTCAACGGCATCTCGCTGGCCACGGAGGGGCACCTGGACGGCGCGGCCGAGGCCGATCGGCTGTTCCTCCTGCTCCTCACCGACGGAATCCGCCCACGCGCACACGGCTGACGCGCGCCGCGGCGCCGCCATGACGGGCCGTTACGGACGGAAAAGACCCCGTACGGGTAAGCCCCGTGCCAGATCAGCCGCGGGCGAGACCGGAAACCTCCTGAGGGCCGGTGGAGACAGGAGCCTGGTCGACGGACCGTGTCTTGCCGCCCGGGATCGCGAGAGTGACGGCCGCCGCGACCAGCGCCACCACGCCTCCGATGATCATGCCGGTACGGAAGCCGTTCTCCGAGGGAATCTCGAATCCGCCCATCCGGACGGTCATCTGCGCCAGGACGACACCGACGACCGCGGCGGAGACCGAGGTGCCGACGGAACGCATCAGGGCGTTGAAGCCGTTGGCGGCGGCCGTCTCGGACTGGGGCACGGCGGACATGATGAGCGCGGGCATGGCGCCGTAGGCGAGAGCGACGCCCGTACTGCCGATGCAGACGACGATCATCAGTCCCCAGGCCGAGCCCATCAGGAAAAGGGACGAGGCATAGCCGGCGGCGATGACCAGTGAGCCCACGAACAGGGTGACCTTCGGGCCACGGGCCGCCGACAGCTTGGCGCCCACCGGCGAGAGGGCCATCATGAACAGACCGCCGGGCACCATCCACAGTCCCGCGGCCAGCATGGACTGGCCCAGACCGTAGCCGGTGGCCTCGGGCATCTGGAGCAGCTGCGGCACGATGAGCGACTGGGCGTACATGGAGAAGCCGACGACGACCGAGGCGAGGTTCGTCAGCAGGACCTGACGCTTGGCCGTGACCCGCAGATCGACCAGCGGATCGTTGACGCGCAGCTCCCACCGGCCCCACAGCAGCAGCAGTACGACACCCGCGGCGGACAGTCCGAGAGTGGTCCCGCTCGTCCAGCCCCAGTCGGCGCCCTTGGAGACCACCAGCAGCAGGGACAGCAGTCCCGCGCCCAGACCGACGGCGCCCACATAGTCGAAGCCGCCACGCCCGGTGGTCTCGATGTCCGGTACGAGCCGCCAGATCAGCACGCCGACCAGCGCGCTGAGGCCGGCCGCTCCCCAGAACAGGATGCGCCAGCTCGCGTTCTCGGCGACGGCGGCGGCGATCGGCAGACCGAGCGCTCCGCCGATCCCCAGGGAGGCGCTGATCAGGGCGATGGAGGAGCCCACGCGCTCGGTCGGCACGATGTCGCGGACGGCACTGATGCCCAGCGGGACGATGCCCATGCCCATGCCCTGGAGGGCCCGTCCGATCACCATCGGTACGAGCGAGTCGGCCAGGGCGCATGCCACCGAGCCCGCCACCAGGGGCAGCACACAGATCAGCAGCATGCGCCGCTTGCCGAACATGTCACCGAGCCGGCCGACCACCGGAGTGCAGATGGCTCCCGCCAGCAAGGTGGCGATCACCGACCAGGAGGCATTGGAGGGGCTGGTGTGCAGGATCCCGGGCAGCTCGCCGATCAGGGGGACCACCAGAGTCTGCATCAGGGCGGCGACGATTCCGGCACTCGCCAGCACCATGACGATCACGCCGGGTGGTGTGCCGCGGCCGGAGCCGGACTGTTGGTCGTTCACTGTGTTTCCCTCCACGGACAAGGATGTGCATCATACAAACGACAGGCATCATACATGCGATATGTGCTATGCATATCGCGTGGTATACAAGAGGAACGAGCCCGCGAAGAGACGATGAAGGATGGTCGCTGTGGAGAGGGAGAGCCGACGGCTTGAGCGCGAGTTGATGCTCTTGGGACGCCACTCCGCGTCTCCCCGTGGCAAGCGCGACGGCGGTCTGATGGACCGCAGCGCCTATCTGCTGCTCACCAGGATCGAAGTCGAAGGCCCGATGTCGATCGCGCAGCTCTCGGACGCCTTCGGACTGGATGTCTCGACACTCAACCGGCAGACGTCCGCGATGCTCCGGGACGATCTGGTCGACCGCGTACCGGATCCCGACGGCGGTATCGCCCGTAAGTTCCGCATCACGGACACCGGACGGGACCGGCTGCACACCGAGCGCGACCGCGTGGTGAACGGCCTCGGCGACCTCCTCGCCGACTGGGCCCCCGAGGACGTCACGGCCTTCACCGACGCGCTGGAACGCTTCAACTCCGACATCGAACGCCACCTGGGCCGCCCGTGGCCCCGGCCCGCCGCCGAGAACTCGCCCTCGGGCCGTGCGTAGGTATATCGGTTTCGGCCTTCCTGTCGCGTGACGAACGATCACATCGACGGTCCGTGCTACCAAATGATCGCGGCCAACGTCGAGTTGGGCGCGGTCACACCCCCCATGGAACGGACGGAATCGATCGTGACTTCATCAAGCAGCTGGCGTGCCCGGACCGCCGGCGTGGTGCTGGGCGCGCTCGCCGGCGCGGGACTGACGGTCTCACCGAGCGTGGCCGCCGCGGTTCCGGTCGTCAACTGCCCTTCCGCGGCCTGTACTCAGGTCGCCGGCGGGCTCGGCGAGCCGGTGAGTTCCGCCTATGACGCGAACGGAAACGCCTACATCACGTATCAGAACGGCGATCTGCGCAAGGTGAATCTGGCGACCGGTGCCACCAGTACGGTCGCGCGCGGGCTCGGCAATCTGCGCGGCATCGATGTGGACGGCGCCGGCAACGCCTATGTGGGCGACTTCGACGGCAATCTGTGGAAGGTGGACCTCGGCACCGGATCGCGCGGACTCCTCGCCTCCGGGCTCGGTCCGCTGCACGGCATCGTCCACAGGGCCGGTACGACGTATGCCACAGGCGGCAGCGGCAAGCTCTACGAAGTGACGCAGGGCGGAGCCGTCCGGGTCGTCGCCTCCGGGCTCGGGCTGTCCCAGGGCATAGCGGTCGACGGCAAGGGCCTGGCGTACACCGCCGACATGTTCACCGGGCGCATCCTGGAGACGAACCTGACCACCGGTGCCAGCAGGAGCGTGGCGAAGGAGTTCTACGAGCCGGCGTCGATCTCGGTCGCGGCCGACGGTCTCGTCTACTTCTCCGTCGGCGACCAGGTGACCCGGCTGAATCCGGCCACCGGCCAGGGCACACAGATCGCGAGCGTGCGCGGGCTCAACTCCGTCGTCTTCCGGCTCGACGGTAACGGCGACGCCTATGTGGCGCAGGTGACCGGCGGCGGCTCGCTCTGGAAGATCAAGGGCCTGACGCGGTTGTAGCGCGTACGGCACGCGTGTACGTGCCGTACGGGCATGCCCGTACGGCACACGCCTACGGCACGCTCCCGCGCGCCCACACCATCAGCCGATGCTGAGCCGGCCGCCCGCCACTTCCAGTACTTCGCCGGTGATGTAGCTGGCGCGGTCGGAGGCGAGGAAGACCACGGCCTCGGCCACTTCCTCGGGCTCGGCGACCCGGCCCAGCGCGGTGGTGTCGGCGATGGTCTTCAGGGTGGCCGGGTCCATCGCGTCGGTGCCGAGAGTCCGGGTCGGGCCGGGTGCGACGGCGTTGACGCGAATGCCCTTGTCCGCGTACTCGGCGGCCCAGATCTCCGTCAACTGCTCCAGGGCGGCCTTGGAAGCGCTGTACATACCGGCGCCCTTGGTGGCGACCGAGGCGGCGATGGTGCTGATGTTCACGATCGATCCGTGTCCACGCGCCGCCATGCCCGGCGCCAGCTCACGGACCAGCAGATACGGAACCTTGGTGTTCAGGTTCATATGCAGGTCGAACAGTTCGTCGGTCATCTGCGAGGTGGGCAGGAACTTGTAGACGCCCGCGTTGTTGATCAGGATGTCGATCTCGCCCGCCTCCCGCGCCAGCCGCAGCACTTGCGCGGTGTCGGTGAGATCGGCCTCGATGAACCGGCCCCTGCCGCCGGCGGTCTCGATCTCGGCCACGACATCATGGCCGCGCTGAGCGTCGCGGCCGTGTACGAGGGCTTCCGCTCCCTCCCGCGCGAGCTGAAGAGCCACGGCCCGGCCGATGCCGGCGGTGGCGCCAGTGATCAAGGCGGTCTGTCCGGAGATATCCATGTCACTCCCATCGGACGGCGGGCCGAGTCGGCACCACTTCCAACGTATCCGCACCAGGGCGACCGCGCCTGACGCACGAGTGTGCCCAGCACAGTGGAGGCGCGCGTGGCACAAGATCGCGCGACATCGTTGTCAGGGCTGGTGTTCCGCCGTCCGACATGCCCGACAACTGGATTCCGCACGGCCGGCGCGTCGATCTGTCGGACGGGAAGCAGGGCCGGGGGCTGTTCCATCCAGTCCCCGGCCCTGCTGCTCCGTCCCCGGCGCGTTACTTCGTCAGATACGCGTCCAGCACCGTCTGCGAGAAGACGTTGCCCGCACGGTCCTTGACATCGGCCCGGAACGAAACCGTCCCGCCCGCCGCCGGGTTGACCACCTTCACCCGTCCGTCGCGTACCGCCGCCTTCGACCACGACGTACCGCCGTCGTACGAGACGGACACCGTCAGGGACGTGAGGTTCCGGCCGGCCGCCGAGCCCTGGACGGTGACCGGCACACTCTGCGTGGCGCCCGCCACGGCCCGGGAGTCCAGGCCGAGTTCGGGCGTGTAGCGCACCACGCTCGCGGGCAGGGCTGTCGGCTTCGCCGTGCGTCCCGAGGTGAACTCGGCCGACCAGCTCACCCGCGTGCTGACCGCCGATACGCCCGTGGTGGCGCGGCCGACGGTGGTGACCAGCCGGTATCGCGCCTTCTCCTCCGGGAGATCGAAGCTCACCGTGTCCAGGACGCCGTCGGCCGTGGCGTACGCCTCGCCGTCGCGGTACAGCGTGGTGGACGCGGTGGCCGGATCGTACAGACTGCTCCCGTCATGTCCGGCGCCGTCGGCGAAGGGACGTATCGCACCGGTCAGCCGGTCGCCGTCGCGCGTCAGTCCGCCGCCCTCGACGAGCGCGGGCCCGAAGACCGCGGTGTTGAAGTCCTCGGTATACGACCTGCCGCCGCGGTACACCTGGGACGGAATCCGGTACTGCGCCTCGGCCGTCCCGCCGCGCCGCTGCTGGAAGGTCCGCTGCCACGCGTAACCGCCCTGGAGATATGTGGTGGTGGTGCTCGCCAGATCGGTGAAGGTGACCGGTATGGAGGACGGGAAGTCCGGCGTCGAGGCGATCTGGCCCCAGCGGCCTCCGGTGACCGAACCGCCCGTGTTGACCGTCACCTTCGCCAGGTCCCTCGCCTTCGCGTGCTGGACGTGTCCGGTGTAGAAGCCGTTCTTGAGGGTGTCGGCGAGCAGATAGTCCGTGCCGTCGCCCGCCCAGGAGGAGAGCAGATACGAACTCACCGTGCCCGGCCGGGGCTTGGGGCCGACCTGCTGGGTGCGGAAGCCCTCCGGCAGATGACCTATGTAGAGGATGATCGGTCCCGGTGCCTCCTGCGGCGAGATGGTCAGGAATCCGGACTGGAACGAGGCGTCCGGATCGGGCGGTCGCATATCGATCAGCTCGGTCTCGCGCGCGTCGACCGCGAGCACCGTGTCCTTCGTCAGTTCGAGCCGAGGCGCGGCGACCCAGTCGTCGCCGATGTATACGAGGTCCGGGCTGAGCAGCGGAACCTCGCCGAGGACGGTGTAGACACCGCGCGGCAGACGCACCTGGGCCGAGCCGTTCTCGCCCGACACCCGGACCATGGTCTGCGCGCCCAGGTCGTAGATGAACGCCGTCCAGTCGCCGCCCGCCGGTGCGGAGCCGTCGCGGGCCGTGGCCTTCAGCGTGAGGTTGTACATCTCGCCCTCGCGAAGGATGGCGCCGGCCGTACGTACGCTCTGACCGCCGCCGGTCGCGGTGACGGCGAGGCTGTAGACGCCTTCGGTATCGCCGCCGAGCCTCGGATCGGCCGTGATGTCGACGGACGCGGTGACGCCGGCCGGGACGGTGAGCCGCGAGGCGCTGAGAGTGAAGAAACCGGCCGGTGCGTCGGCGCCCGTCGGGCCGGTGGCGGTGGCCGCGAGATCGAGGGTGAGCGGCTCGGCGCCGGTGTTGCGGTAGGTGAGCGATCTTGTGATCGGCTGGTCGTCGGTGTGCGGCCAGGCCGGAGCGCCGAAGCTCAGCGAGGCGGGCTCGGTGACCACGCTCTGGGTGATGGCGTGTGTCACATCGACCCGGCCGCTGCCCTGTTCGACCGCGCTGTACGGGCCGGGCTTCGCGGAGCCGGTCAGTGCCGCCTTGAGCCGGGGACCGCTCCAGTCCGGGTGCTGCTGGGCGAGCAGCGCCGCCGCGCCGGCCACATGCGGAGTGGCCATGGAGGTGCCGTCGAGCGTCACATAGCCGGGCCCTGGACGCGGCACGCCCGGATTCTGGTCGATGACACTGCCCTTGGCGGAGGCCGCGGTGATGGCGACACCGGGCGCGGTGATGTCGGGCTTGAGCCCGCCGTCGCCGATGCGCGGACCTCGCGAGGAGAAGTCGGCGAGCGTGTCCTGCTTGTCGACGGCGCCCACGGTGAGCGCGCCGTCGGCGGTGCCCGGGGTGCCCACGGTGGCGGCGCCGGGCCCTGAGTTGCCTGCCGCGATCACGAACAGGGCCTTGTCGGAGAGCCTGTTGACGGTCTCTTCGAGCGGGTCCACGCCCGGAGTGTCGGGACCGCCGATGGAGAGGTTGACGATCTTCGCGCCCTCCTCCACGGCCCACTCCATACCGGCCATGATCGCGGACTCGGTGGCCGCGCCGCGGTCGCCCGCCACCTTGCCGATGAGCAGTTGGGCGCCGGGGGCGACGCCCTTGTACTGGCCCTTCGACTGCGCGCCGGTCCCGGCGACGATGGAGGCGACATGAGTGCCATGACCGTAACGGTCCATGATGTCGGCTGAGTCGGCGGAGGTGAAGTTCTTCCCGGCGGCGATCTGGCCCGCGAAATCAGCGTGGTTGATGTCGACACCGGTGTCCAGGACGGCGACCTTCACGCCTTTGCCGTCATGTCCGGCGGCCCACGCGCTCGGCGCGCCGATCTGCGGGACGCTGACGTCGAGCGTCGTCCTGAGCAGACCGTCAAGCCGTACGGAGCGAACCCCGGAGGCGAGCCGCAGGCCTCGCGCGGAACGCGCGGTCAGCGAGTCCCACACCTCGGCCGCCGCACTCGCCCGTACGGTCAGCGCCCCACTGTCGACGGTGTCGATCTCGGCCCGTACGGTGGTGCCGTCCTGCGCCCGCAGCCCTTCGCGGGCCGTCCGGCCCGCCGACTCCCGCGCGCCGGAGCCGGAGCCGGAGTACGAGACGAGCAGCGGCACACCGTCGCCCGTGAGCGTCCGGTACTCGGGACGGCTCAGCTCGGTGACGTCGAAGAGCCGGATGTCCAGCTTGTCGGTGGCGATCAGCCCGGCCGCGTCCGCCGGGAGTACATACGAGTGGCCCTTGACCTCGCGCATCTGGACCGGCACCGAGGCGCGTCCCGGGGCGGGCCGCAGTCCGACCGTCTTTCCGTGCGCGTCGACAAGGACCCGGTCACCGGTGATCAGGGTGATCTCGTGAGTGGGATCGGCGCCCAGCGTGGCGGTGGCAGGCGGGCCGGCCGCCGCCGTGCCTGTCTGGGCCGTCGTCATCAAGGTGAGTGCCGCCGCGCCCGCGATGACGACGGCGGCGGTGCTGCTCCCTGGTATCCGTGTCCTGCGCGATGCTCTGCGCAACGTGCCCCCTTGCCCAGTCGGGGCAGCCTGGTGCGCCCCGGACGGAGGTGCCGAGGGCATGGATCCGCTGCCCTTGGCGCGGACACGCTAAGAGCCTCATGATCGTCCCGTCAATCAGGCGAAAAGGAGCATAAGGGAGCAGGTAACGACGATTGGTCCAGACCCTTCATGGATATACGGCGCCGGAACATCCGAAAGGTCCGTTCCGGGACGCGCAACGGACCTCGTAGCGGACCTCGGGAACGCGACGGCTGCCTGGCGGCGACGATCGCGGGCGCGTGCGTACGGTCGGCGCGTGCAGTCCGCGCGTACGGTCTGTCAGTAGCCTCGCCGGCGGTTCTCCTCGGCCGCCTCTTCACGTCTCCAGACGCGCCGTTGCCGTTCCGCCACCAGCTCCGCCACCGCGTCCTCGACCTCCGTGAGCACTGTCTCCACCGCGTCGGAAACCGTGCCCGAGGTGTCTTCGGTCCACCGGTCATCGTCTTCGGTCCGCCCGTCCTGGATGCCGACGGCTGCCGCGAGTGCGGCGAGGACGGGCTCGTCCGCTGCCCAGCGGCTCGCCGCCAGGCGCCGGGCAGGCGAATCGGTCAGCACCGTACGGCTGGTACGGAAGACCTTCCAACGGCGATGCTGAGCCCGGGTGATCTGCCCGTCCGCCTCCAGATCGGCCAGATAGGCCGCGGCGAGACCGCGGCCTCTGCGCCACAGCCAGTCGGCGACCGTCTCGTAAGGCTCCTGCCGGACGAGCGACGCCGCGGCCCCGGCCAACAGACGGTCCGTCGTCGCCGGCCGGTCGCCCGGCACAAGGCGATCCTCTTCCACCCTGACGGCACGGGCGTCCATGAGGTCGATCACCTCGGCTCCCGCGAGCGCCAGCGACAGATCGCCTCGCTCCACCGGGCGGCCGGTCGACATGTCGATGGACACAAGGAACAGGTCCCGCGATGTGGTCATGGATCCCGCCACCTCCAGGGCATCGGAAACGCCAGGAGTATCGGCACCCGGCCCGCGTCGGCAATTCTCGCTCCCGGTGACCACGCCTGCCAGTGCTTGACCTTGACGTACGGGTCAGGGGTTAGCGTCACCGCACGCCGACGGCGAACGCCTGCCCTGCCGCGCGCGCCGCCGCACTGACCCGTACCCGCCCATCCTCAGCGCCCTCAGCCCTCAGCCTCAGCCCTCAGGAGCACGAACATGACCACAGCTCTGCCCAGCACCGCCCGCGAGGTCCGGCTCGCCGCCATGCCCGAGGGACTGCCCGGGCCCGAACACTTCGCTGTGGTCGAGACACCGCTGCCCACACCCGGGACGGGCCATCCCGGGACAGGCCACGTTCTCGTCAGAAACCGGTACTTCCTCGTCTTTCCCGGTCTGCGCACTCTGATCGGCGGCGAGGTCGAGGGCGTACCGCTGCCGCCGCTGCACAGCGGTGACACACTGTTCGGTCCCGCCCTGGGCGAGGTCGTGGCGGCGCCAGCCGACAGCCCGCTGCGCGTGGGCGATACGGTCACCCATCTGCTCGGCTGGCGGGAGTACGCCCTGGTGGCCGCCGCCGACTGCACTCGCGTGGACGGCACGCTGCCGGATCCGGTCGCATACCTCTCCTCGGGATCGGCCGCCTACGGCGCGCTGACGCTCCTCGCCGATGTCCGCGCGGGAGACACCGTCTTTGTCACCGGAGCGGCGGGAGGAGTGGGCTCCCTGGCCGGGCAGATCGCCCGGCTGCTCGGCGCCGGCCGGGTGATCGGCAGCACCGGCTCGCCGGAGAAGGCGGAGCGGCTGGTCTCCGAACTGGGCTATGACGCGGTCGTGCTGCGCGGAGCCGGGCCCATCGCCCGGCAGCTCGCCGAGGCGGCGCCCGACGGGATCGATGTCCTGCTGGACAACGTCGGCGGCGAGCAACTGGTCGCGGCTCTCGGCGCGGCCCGCCAAGGTGCGCGGTTCGCCCTGGTCGGAGCCCTGTCGGGACAGCTGTCGGCGCAGCGGGCCGGTGGCAGCGCGCCGGTGGAGATCGATGCCTTCCGCCTGGTCGTCAAGGGCATCTCGCTGCGCGGATACAGCGGCCCGGACCACCAGGACATGGAGAAGGAGTGGACCGCTCGCTTCGGCGACTGGCTGCGCTCCGGCGCGATCAGCTTCCCTCACACCCGGATCGCGGGCATCGATCGCGCGCCGCTGGCGTTGCTGGAATTGATCGAAGGCCGGCACTTCGGGACCGTCGTCGTGGAACTCTAGCCGTGGTGCCACGGTCTCCGTTCGTCAGCCGGAGGCTGGGGCCCGGGGCTGGGGCCGGCGGAGAACGGGAAGTGGTGGCAGAAGGATGCGGATCGGCGAAGCGGCGGCGGCGACCGGCACGACGCCCAGGGCGCTACGGTTCTACGAGCAGCGCGGATTGCTGCCTCCGCCCGTCCGTACGGCATCCGGCCAGCGCGAATACGGTCCCGCCGAGATCGAGCGGATCCGCGTCATCCGCGAAATGCTGGGCCTCGGACTCACCGTCGAGGATCTGCGCAGCTGCGCCGACCGTCTCCATCTGATCTCCGAGAACCCACGGCGGCGGTGCGGTTCCGCCGAACCCGGCATCGTCAGCCGCAGACTCGCCGCGCTCGACGCCGAGATCGGCCGGCTGGCCGGACTCCGCGAGAACCTCGCGCGGCGGGCCTACGGAAACGGCTGACGACGACCGGGACCCGACCGCCGCGCCTCTCCGAAACTGGTCGTCAGGACGCCGTACGGCTCGGCTCGGCCGCCAGCAGTCGCTGCCGTATCGCCTTCTCCTGGGCCCGCCGCGCGGTGACATCCCGGATGACCGCCCCGACATGGCTCGCGTTGCCGTCGGAATCGGTCAGCAGCACCACACTGAACTCGATCGAGACGGTCGAACCGTCCGCGGTCAGCGCGGGAACCGCCAGGAGGTCGTCGTCGCCGTACTTGCTGGCGCCCGCGGCCATGGCCGCCACAAAACCGTCCCAGTGACGCTGCCGGTGCTTCTCGGGAATGATCACATCCAGATTGCGCCCGGCCACCTCGGCCGCCGAGTAACCGAAGATCCGCTCAGCGCCTCGGTTCCAGTAGCGGATCAGCCCTTCACGGTCGATGATCACCAGACCGTCGGGCGCCTGAGCCGCCATCCCGAGTACGACTTCGGGGTCCAAGTCTTCCATGACACCTCCGAGTTGGGGTGATCGATCAGCGCCGGTCCGCAGAACGCAGTTGATTGTATACAGTAGACGACGTTCCGGGCGAGGGCGATGGTCCGGGCAATGTCAGTCGCACGGCCCGCGCTGCTCGACGCTTGACGGAGAGCGGGACGCGAGCCGGCCACGCCCGGGCGAGCATGGCCGACTCGGTGCGCCGAGCGGTTGAACTCCGCCAGGGTCTTTCGTTTGGATCTTGCCGGGCTCGGCCAGATCCAAACGAGAGGCCCTAGGGTCTTTCGTTTGGATCAGGCTGGGTGAGGGAGCGGGGTCTGGTGCCGTGGATCG
>NZ_FMDK01000055.1 GCF_900091995.1 Streptomyces sp. MnatMP-M17 | reverse complement strand
CGGGTGCCTCAGCTCAGAGGCACCCGCCGCCCGCGCCCGCGCGGTGCATGCGTCAGCGGCACTTGCGCCCGCTGTTGATGCAGCTCACCACCCGGTTCATCAGGTTCTCGTCGAAGACATTGATGAAGTCACCATGGTCGGTGACGGGCTTGTGGAGCTGCTCGGGGAAGGAGTCCAGAGCGAATCCGGGCCCCGGCGGCACGTCGTACACGATCCGCTGCTGGAGCTGCGGGATCGCCTTGAAGCCGTTCTGGCAGCGGCCGTCCTGGTCGGCGAACGCCACATGCGTGCGGTGGTTGGCGCTGTCGCTGTTCTGGCCGTCCCAGCAGCTCTGGAACTTGAACGTACGGACCACCTTGCTGCCCTCGGGGCAGATCGGGTATTTGTCCTTGAGCTGGCGGTTCTCGAATCCGGTGCAGCTCCATGAGGCATTGGCGTTGGCGTTGCCATTGACGAATGCCTTGGCGTCACCGGTGATGATCCGCAGGAACCTCGGCATGGCCGTGACCTTGGACACCGGGCTGCCCGCGAATTTCAGTGTCACCTGCGCCGGAGTCTGGATCTCTCCGACATTGCCCTCCTTGCCACCGCCGTCGGCATTGGCGTCGGCCTCCGCCGTACCGTTCTGAAGGCGCAGGACCGGCCAGTAGTAAGTCGACTTGTCACCCTGATTACGGCAACTGGTCGCGGCGGCGGCGAGAATGTCATCGGTCGCGAAGGCGTCATTGGACTGATTGCCGACGTAATCGTGCATATGGTGAGCGCCATTGCTCACACCTGGCGCGACGATGACATTGTCCGAATTGAACTTTCCGGCCTCGTTACGACCGCAATCGGTGGTGAAAGCGCCCTTCGACGCGCCACGGCGCTGACGGGGCTGGCTGACATTCGGCTGGACGGTCGTGATGTCGACGAAGTCGGAGGCCTCGGGGCCGTTGCCGGCCTGTCCGCCACCGCTCTGACCGCCGTCCTGGCCACCGTCCTGTCCGTCACCCTGGCCACCGTCCTGGCCCTGGCCCGGGTCCTGACTCGGGTCCTGGCTCGGATCCTGACTTTGACCGCCGTCCTGACCTTGGCCGCCCTCCTGGCCCTGACCGGCGGTCTGGCCGCCGTTCTGTCCGTCGCCACCGGCGTTGCCGTCGGCCCGCAGCGTGCAGGGCGCCAGCGCCTCAAGCCCCTGAGGCCGCTCGCCGACGCGTTCGATCGCGTTCGCGATGCGGTTCAGCGAGGCCAGCCGCTTCTGCTTCAGCGGATTGAGAATGGCATTCTCGGCGAACGCGGGATCCCGCTCGATCTGTTCCTTCTGATCGGCGAACCGCTTGTACGCCTGGGTGATCTGGGTGTCCATCCCGGCCAGCTCACGGTCGACCTGCCAACGTGCTCCTCGCGGTACGTCCGTGAGCTCGTTCGCCACCTCAGGACAGTCGATGGTCGACATCGCCTGTCCGGCATTCTCGCTCTGCGGCGGACGCTGGTGGGACCTGCCCTCACCCGCGGATGCGTAGACATTCACCGCTACCAGCCCACCCCCGCCCAGGAGCAAGGCAGCCGAGGCGGCGATCGCCCGGTTTGCCAGTGTGGAGCGTTTTCTCGATGTGCGTCCCATGGAACTCCTCAAGCTTCGTTTGCCGGTTACAGGGAAATCTCGGCAGGGGGAGAAGCGAAGCGCTCCGTTCCATACGGACGTGAATCGCGGCGTGTTCAGCCGCCGCGCGAATTCATAGAAATCTCCATCAACAAACCGGGCGGATACGCCTCATTGCGGCCGAGCCGTACGAAGAAGGCGATGGCCGCACACATCACCTCGCGGGGCCGCCTGACCCGGCGTCACCTGTCCTTGGTCAGGACATATCGCCTGACCCGGCGTCATCTGTCCCGGTCCAGATACGCCAGCACCGCCAGCACGCGGCGGTTGTCGTCGTCCGACACCGGCAGGTCCAGCTTCCCGAAGATGTTCGAGGTGTGCTTGGCCACCGACCGCTCGGTGATGACTAGTTGGGCGGCGATGGCCGCGTTGGAGCGGCCCTGGGCCATCAGCTCCATCACCTCGCGCTCGCGCGGTGTCAGACCGCCGATCGGCTTGTCCTGCGCCCGCCGCGACAGCAACTGCGAGATGACCTGCGGATCCATCGCCGTACCGCCCGCCGCGACTCTCCGTACCGCGTCGATGAACTGGTCCGCGTCGAAGACCCGGTCCTTCAGCAGATAGCCGATGCCGCCGTTGCCGTCCGCCAGCAGCTCGCGCGCGTACAACTGCTCGACATGCTGGGACAGTACGAGGACGGGCAGGCCGGGACGGGCGCGCCGCGCGGCGAGCGCGCACTGGAGGCCCTCGTCCGTGTGGGACGGCGGCAGCCGGACATCCACGACCGCGATGTCCGGTGTCAACTCCGCCAGCGCCCTGGTCAGTTCGGGCCCGCTCTCCACCGCCGCCAGGATCTCGAAGCCGTACGCCTCCAGCATCCGGACCAGTCCGTCGCGCAGCAGGAAGAGATCTTCGGCTAGGACAACTCGCAAGGAATCTCCATGGTCACCATGGTGGGACCGCCCGCGGGGCTGCTGACGGCCAGTACGCCGTCGAATGTACCGAGCCTGCGCTCCAGTCCGCTCAGTCCCGAGCCCTTCCCGATCATCGCGCCTCCGCCGCCGTTGTCGGTGACCGCGATACGCAGCATCCCTTCCCCGTGCGGCTCCCCGTACGACAGATCGACCCAGATCCGGTCGGCGCCCGCGTGCTTGATCACATTGGCCAGGGCCTCGCTCACCGCGAAGTACGCGGCCGACTCGACCGGCGCCGCCGGGCGCCCCGGCAGCTCCACACTCACCTCGGCCGGCACCGGCAGCCGCAGCGCCAGCGCCTTGACGGCGTCGCCGAGACCGCGCTCGGCCAGCACCGGCGGATGGATCCCACGGACCAGATCACGCAGCTCGGTGAGCGCTTCGGCCGAGGACTGACGGGCCTTGCCTATCAGCTCCTTGGCGCGCGCCGGATCCCTCTCGATCAGCGCCTCGACGGTGCCCAGATCCATGCCCATGGCGACCAGCCTGGCCTGCGCGCCGTCATGCAGATCGCGCTCGATCCTGCGCAGCTCGGCCGCCGAGGTGTCCACCGCGTCATGCCGGGACTCCGTCAGCCGCTCGATCCGCAGGGCGAGCGCTTCGTCGTGGGTGGGCGCGAGCAGTGGCCTGGCCAGCAGAAAGTGGAGCCGTAGCAGATCGGCGGCAAAGCGCAGACCGAGGGCGAGCAGCACCAGACCGAGAGCGGCGGCGGCCAGCCCGGTGAGCTGGCTGTCGACCCGTACGAATCCGTACCAGTACGGATCGTCCCTGAACGCCCGCCACAGGCCGGCGGCCAGGACGAATCCCTCCAGCGCGTAGATGTGCATGGCGACGGTCAGCAGGGCGATGACAAAGCCGATGGTCATATCGATCAGTAGCCACTGAAGATCGCGCCAGGTCGCCGGGTCCTTGAGCAGCAGAGTGCAGCGCTCGACCTGGCCGGTGATCCCGCCGCGTATATCCGGCGGGAACGGCCGGTACGGCACGGCGATCCGTATGTCCGACCAGGTGGCGGCCAGCAGCCGGCGCTGATTGGCGTGCTTTCTGACCGTCGCCACCAGCGCCGGAGTGGTGAGAACTCCGATGCCCAGCGGGATGAGGACGATCGAGACCACCGTCAGCACGAAGAGCGTGAGCGATCCGACGAGTGTGATGAACGACAGTGCCAGCCCTCGCCGGCTCGCCGTCAGCGACCTGCGGATCTTCCATCCGTCCATGGCGCTCTTCTCCTTCTCTCCCGCACGCTCCTCGCCGCGGCAGGCGGCCCTCGTGGCCACCGCGGCCCGTCCGGCCTCCGGGCGTGGCATCCAGTCTGGACCGGCCGCGGCGGGACCGGCAGCCGGTCACCCCCCGACCAGAGGTGTTGCCAGCACCACCCTCGATCAGGGGCCCTGGGCGGCTGGGGCGGACGGCGCCGGATTCCTAACGTCGTCAACGTCTTGTTCTCGCTTACCCCGCTCTTACTTCTGGGCCCTACCTCTGGGCTCTTCACCTCTGGAGGCAAAACGCCATGAGCACGAGGCAGAATCTCGCGGCGCGTATCGGCGTATGGAGCGCACACCACCGCAAGACGGCGATCATCGGCTGGCTGCTGTTCGTCGTACTGGCCACGGCTCTCGGCGGCGCCTCGGGCCTGGTCGAGATGACCGCGTCCGAGAGCGGCGCGGGCGATTCCGCCAAGGCCGAGCGCATCCTCGACGAGGCCGGGATCGACCATCCGGCCGGTGAACTGGTCATGGTCAGCAGCCGGGCCGACGGCGGCTGGCAAGCGGCAGCCCGCGAGCTGACCGAGGCCGTACGCGGAACGGGCGAGGTGGCCAGGATCGAACCCGCCCTTCCCTCGAAGGACGGCAAGGACGCCCTGATCCGCTTCGAGATCAAGGGCGACTCCACGACAGCGGCCGACCGGGTGCAGCCCGTGCTGGACGCCGTACGGAAGACCGGGGACGCGCACCGGGACGTACGGATCTACCAGTTCGGCGAGGCCAGCTCGGGCAAATGGCTCGGTGATCTGCTCGCCGACGACTTCCAGCGGGCCGAGTTCACCGCCGTACCGCTGGCGCTCGGCATCCTGCTCGTCGCCTTCGGCGCCGTGGTCGCCGCGCTGCTGCCCGTCGGGCTCGCGCTCACCGCGTGCATGGCCGCCTTCGGACTGCTCTCGCTCGCCAGCCATCAGCTCCATCTCGCCCAGACGACCTACTCCGTGATGTTCCTGATGGGACTCGCCGTCGGCGTCGACTACTGCCTGTTCTATCTGCGGCGCGAGCGCGACGAGCGGGCCGCCGGGCGCGACGCGGAGACCGCGCTGCGGATCGCGGCGGCCACCAGCGGCCGGGCCGTCCTGGTGTCCGGAGTGACGGTGATGGTCGCGATGGCCGGGATGTTCCTGTCCGGGCTGATGCTCTTCAAGGGCTTCGCCCTCGCCACGATCCTGGTCGTCTTCATCGCGATGCTCGGCTCCGTGACCGTGCTGCCCGCGCTGCTGGCCTGGCTCGGCGACCGTATCGACGCCGGACGCGTGCCGTTCCTCAACCGCCGTAAGAACCGTAAGAAGAAGAGTGGGCAGGAGAGCGGTGCGGCGCATGAGAGCGGCGCGCTGGCGGGCGCGCTGCTCAGGCCCGTACTGGCGAGGCCGAAGCTCTTCGCGGTGGCGTCGGCCGCGGTGCTGGTGGCGCTGGCGGTGCCGGCGCTCGGTATGAAGACGGAGTCGCTGGGGCTGGAGAAGCAGTTCGGCTCCGAGGCCTCGCTGACGGTCGCGTACCGGCATATCACCGAGACGTTCCCGGGCGGTCCGGCACCGGCGCTGGTGGTCGTGAAGGCCGACGACATCGGCGCGGACGGCGTACGGAAGGCGCTCGGGCGGTTCGGCGGCGATACGGGCGAGACGGTGACCGTGCACGAGGAGCGGAACGTCGCGGAGATCGAGGTCCCGCTGGCGGGCAACGGCAGCGACGGACGCTCGAAGGCGGCCCTGGCCGAACTGCGCGACGAGCGGCTGCCCGCCGCCTTCGCGGGCACCGGCGCGCAGGTCCATGTGACCGGTGATCTCGCCGGGTCGATGGACTTCACCGCGCAGCTCAAGCGCGGCATCGTCCCGGTCTTCGTCTTCATCACCGCCGTGACCTTTCTGCTGATGCTGTTCTGCTTCCGGTCGTATGTCGTCGCCGTCACCTCGATCGTGCTCAATCTGCTCTCGGTGGTGGCCGCGTACGGCGTGATGGTCGCCGTCTTCCAGCACGGCTGGGGCGCGGAGCTGCTCGGTACGGAGAAGGCCGGCGCGATCGAGAGCTGGATGCCGCTGTTCGTACTGGTGGTGCTCTTCGGGCTGTCGATGGACTACCACGTGTTCGTGGTCTCCCGGATCAAGGAGGCCCGCGACCGAGGCCTGGACAACTCGTCGGCGATCCGCGAGGGCATCCGGCGCACGGCGGGCGCGGTGACCGGCGCCGCGGCCATCATGGTCGCCGTCTTCGCGGTCTTCGGGACGCTGTCGATGCAGGACATGAAGCAGATGGGCGTGGGTCTGGCGGTGGCGGTACTGCTGGACGCGACGCTGGTACGGATGGTGCTGCTGCCGTCGGTGATGGCGCTGCTGGGGGAGCGGAACTGGCATACGCCGAGGGCGCTGCGGTGGCTGCCGGAGCTGGAGCACGGCGACGGGGACGCGGGCGGCGGCGACGCGGGAGCGGGTGGCGTGGCCGGGGGAGCGGAGCCGCAGGCTCCTGGGCCCAGGCACGCGGCGCCGGTGACGACGCGCTGAGGTCTCGCGACTTCTGTCCCGGCGACTTCTCATCGGCCCGACAGCGGGCCTGTACAGGCTCATGGCCCGGACGCCTTACGGGGGGCGTCCGGGCCATGTCCGTGCGTGAGGCGGATTGTCAGTGGTGCCTGGCACGATCTCTGTAACGGGATGAAGAACGACCAGGGGGCAGACCATGGGCACATGGGACACCGGCCACTTCGACAACGACATCGCGGCGGACTTCGCCGCGGATCTGGACGACGCGACAGAGGCAGGGCGTACGGATCTGGTGCGTGAGGCGCTCCTCCGCGCGATCGGTGCCACGGACTATCTGGACAGCGACGAGGCAGTGGTGGCGGTGGCCGCTGCCGCGCTGGTCGCCGAGCAGTGCCCGGGCGGACCGGCCGTGGAGACGGTGTACGGCCCGGACGAGCCGCTGCCGCGCTTCCCCGAGGAGTTGCGAGCCCTCGCGCTCCGGGCCCTGGACCGGGTGCTGGCCGACAAATCCGAACTGCGCGATCTCTGGGTCGACGCGGACGGAGAGGACGGCGAGTGGCACCGGGGGATAGGGAGGCTCAGGAGCACGTTGACCGCAGCGATATCGGTGCAGCCCTAGGGTCTTTCGTTTGGATCTGGCTGGGTGAGGGAGCGCCCGCCGCGGGAGCGGCTGGT
>NZ_FMDK01000709.1 GCF_900091995.1 Streptomyces sp. MnatMP-M17 | reverse complement strand
CCGGGCCCGCGCCCCCCGCCGCACCGTCGTCGGCACCATGGCCTGGAACCTGGAAGAACTCGCCGCCGTCCGGCGCGACCACGGCCCTGAAGCAGCGCTGAGACTCCTCGGCGCCGCCCGCCCCCACACCACCCCCGCCGAACCGTCCCGCACCCTGGCCAACAGCCCCACCGGCGCCCGCCTTCATCCCTATGCGGATCTTCAGCCGCCCGGCTCCCGCACCGCTGACCTGCGCAAGCTGGGCCATCGCAGCCCGGGGAGTGCGGGATGAGCAGCCGGGTCCGGCGCCGTCATCACATCGCCCATCTCCATCTGCACGGCGACCTCTCCGCGGACCGGTACGACAAGGCCCTCACACTGCTGGGCGACATCACCCCCCACGTCCAGCCCTTCCCCCCGGACGCCGTCCAGCTCGACCTGACCTCCGCACTCCGGTACTTCGACAGGACCCCGTACGACCTGATCCAGATGGCACGGCTCAGACTCATGGGCCACTTCGGTATCGAAACCAGTGCGGGGCTGGCCGGGAACCAGATGCTCGCCGCAATGGCCGCCGCGGCCTCCGCACCCGGGGAGACCACGTATGTGCGGGCCGGGCTGGAAACCGGCTGGCTACGGCCCTTCCCGGTCAGCGCACTGCCCGGAATCGGCCAAGCAACAGCCGCGACCCTCGGCACGTACGGCCTCCACACCATCGGCCAGGTCGCCGACACCCCCGCCGCCACCCTGCAACGGATCCTCGGCGCCGCCCCCGCCCGGCTGCTCGCCGACCACGCCCGCGGCCACGCCCCCCGCCCGCTCACCCCGGCCGAACCCGCCGCCCACCTGACCGCCGAACTCACCCTGGACCAGGACTGCCTCGACCCGGCCCGCCACCACGCCGCCGTCCTCGGCCTCGTCGAAGAACTGGGCATACGGCTACGCACGGCCGAGCAGGTCACCGCCCGGCTCACCCTCACCGTGCGGTACGCCGACCGCAGCATCACCACCCGCACCCGCACACTGCCCGAACCCACCGCGCACTCACCCCTGCTGACCGCCACCGCCCTCGGCATCCTCGCCTCCCTCGGCCTGCAACGCGCCCGGGTCCGCAACTACAGCCTGCGCGCCGACCAGCTACGACCCGCCGCGCACGCCCACCACCAGCTCACCCTCGACCCGTCCGACACCCGCGCCCACGCCACCGAAGCCGCCGCCGACCAGGCCCGCCACCGCTTCGGCCGCACCGCGGTCACCCCGGCCACATTGAGCCGGAACGGGACGAACACACGTAATACGAGACGGAAACAGAACCGCTTACAAAGGCATGGACCGGTTCCGCTGCTGGGCCTCCGCATAAGCCATGAACCGGCCGTACTCGACCGACGCCGCCCACCAGTCGCCCACCAAAACGGAAGAAGGACCCCTTCTGATCTACGTTTCCGCAGGTCAGAAGGGGTCCGCGAGAGTGGAGCCTAGGGGAGTCGAACCCCTGACATCTGCCATGCAAAGACAGCGCTCTACCAACTGAGCTAAGGCCCCGGGACGGGTGTCGGGTACGGCCGAGCGGTTGTGCGTGGCTCGTCCTTCGCCGGGGACCAGAGTACCGGGTGTTCCCCGGGATCCCGCAAAAGGATTGGGACTCCCCGTGTGCGACCACGCTCCGTAAGATGCCCCACGAGGTTCGCAGCAGCGAAGCTGCCGCGATGGGGAAGCGATGGGGAGACGCACATGGACGCCGCACAGCAGGAAACGACCGCGAGAGCCAGAGAACTCCAGAGAAGCTGGTACGGAGAGCCGCTGGGGGCGCTCTTCCGCCGGCTCATCGACGATCTTGGCCTGAACCAGGCCAGGCTCGCCGCCGTCCTCGGGCTGTCCGCGCCGATGCTCTCACAATTGATGAGCGGTCAACGCGCGAAGATCGGCAATCCGGCGGTCGTCCAACGCGTCCAGGCATTGCAGGATCTGGCCGGTCAGGTCGCGGACGGCAGCGTCAGCGCGGGAGAGGCCACCGACCGGATGGAGGAGATCAAGAAGTCGCAGGGCGGCTCGGTCCTCACCGGTACCAGCCAGACGACGACGAACAGCTCGGGCGCGCCGACCGTGCGCCGGGTGGTCCGGGAGATCCAGTCCCTGCTGCGGTCGGTCGCGGCGGCCGGCGACATCATAGATGCGGCGGACTCCCTCGCACCGACCCAGCCCGAACTGGCAGAGTTCCTCAGGGTCTACGGCGCCGGACGCACCGCGGAGGCGGTCGCCCACTACGAGGCGCACCAGAGCTAGCAGCGGAGCGGGGCCCGGAGGCGGCGGGCCGCCGGACGAGACGACTGGGAGCGAGCGCGGCGCAATGGGTGAGGTCTTCGCGGGGCGGTACGAGCTGATCGACCCGGTCGGACGCGGTGGTGTCGGCGCCGTCTGGCGTGCCTGGGACCACCGGCGCCGACGCTATGTGGCGGCGAAGGTCCTCCAGCAGAGCGACGCGCACACTCTTCTCCGCTTCGTCCGGGAACAGGCGCTCAGAATCGATCACCCCCATGTCCTCGCTCCGGCAAGCTGGGCCGCCGACGACGACAAGGTGCTGTTCACCATGGATCTGGTGAGCGGCGGATCGCTGGCGCATCTCATCGGTGACTACGGGCCGCTGCCGCCCCGCTTCGTCTGCACCCTGCTCGACCAACTGCTGTCCGGGCTGGCCGCGGTGCACGCGGAAGGCGTCGTGCACCGCGACATCAAACCGGCCAACATCCTGCTGGAAGCCACCGGCACGGCCCGGCCGCATCTGCGGCTCTCCGACTTCGGCATCTCCATGCGCAAGGGAGAGCCGCGTCTGACGGAGACCAACTATGTGGTCGGTACGCCCGGTTACTTCGCGCCCGAGCAGTTGACGGGCGCCGAGCCCGACTTCCCCGCCGATCTCTTCGCGGTCGGTCTCGTCGCGCTCTATCTGCTGCAGGGTCAGAAGCCGGATTCCAAGGCCCTGGTCGAGCTCTTCCTCGCCCATGGCACGCCCGGGGCGCCGCAGGGCATTCCCGAGCCGCTGTGGCAGGTTCTGGCGGGCCTGCTCCAGCCCGACCCGCACGCACGGTTCCGTACGGCCACAGGCGCGCGCAAGGCGCTGACGTCGGCCATGGAACTGCTGCCCGAGCCGGACATCGACGACGAACTGGTCGAGGTCTTCGACCAGATCGGGCCGCTTCCCTCCGCGTTCGGCCCCGACGGGCCCGTCATGGAGCCGCAGCCGGCCGTCCGGCCGGAGACCAGGCGGCCGGCAGCCCCCCGGACAGACCCGGACGCCGGCCCGCGCTCAGCCCCGCACTCCGCCCCGTACGCAGGACCGCAGACGGGCCCGCAGATGGGCCCGCACATCGCCGATCCGTACGCCGATCCCCGCGCGGCCCTCGGGACCGGCGGCCAGATGTCCGTACCGCAGCCGCCCTCGTCGCCTCCCCCCACCACGCCCGTCACTCCGACTCCCACCCCCACCTCCATGTCGGAGACCGGCAGTTTCCATCTCCCCCCACCGCCCGACCGCAGCCAGGAGCAGCCACAGCAGCAGGCTCAGCCGCAGCAGCCCGAGCCACGACAGCAGGCTCCCGCGCCGCCGCATCCGCACCCGGTGCAGCCGTCCACTCCCCCCACCCCCATGCCGGCGCATCAGGTCCCGCCCTTTCACCCGCAGCCGCCCGACCTCTCCCAGGCCCGGACAGAGGCGGTCTGGCACGAACAAGGCCACACTCGTCCGTACACCGCTCAGAGCCCGCAGGTTCCGCTTCAGCCGCAGCCGGTTCCGCAGGAGCCCGTGGCGGTGCGCGCTCCGGCCCACCATGGGCCCAGGAAACGGCCGGGACCGCCCCCGAAGGTGGCGGTCCCGGTACTGCTGGTGGCGCTGGCCTGCTTCACGGTCGGCTTCTGGGCGCTGGCCCAGATCTGACCGCCGTCCTTGCCCCTTGCCGCCCCCTGCCGTCCTTCCCGCTACCAGGCCGAGGGCGGCCCGTACGACTGCGTGGGCGGCGTGTGCTGCGTCGGCACCTCCACCGTGCCCGTGCTCGTCCCCGGTCCAGCGCCCATCCCAGGGCCGGGCCCCCGGCCCGCGCGCCGCCGCGCGAGCAGCGTCCATACGCCGAGCCCCAGCACCAGCACCGTGCCCGCGCCGATTCCGCCCGCCGCGACCAGCACCATCCGGCCGTCGCTTCCCGTACCGCCCGGACCGCCCGGGTCGCCGTCGCCATCGCCCACCGCGAAGTCGCCCGCAGGCCCGTCGTACTCCGGTCCGCCGGTGGCCTGGCCCTCGATGTTCACCCGCATCGTCAGCCCGTACGGCTTGTTCCCGAACTCCTCGCCCACCTGCGGACTGAGACTGACCCTCAGGTAGTACCAGCCGGCGAACCGCATCTCCTTGTCTCCCACACGGGAGCCGAAGCGGTTCTCGTACGCCACCGGCGGCAGCGGATCAAGCGCCGTGGTCTTCTGCTTGCCGTTGTACGACACCGCGCCGGTGCTGTCGACGAGTCCTCGCGCCGGGTTGTAGAGCGACATGGCCAGAGCGCCGGTCACAAATCCTCTGCCGTCGGAGCTGCCCAGATCGGCGTCGGTGAAGAGCTGCTGTCCCCAGTCCACCGGCACCTTGTAGAAAAGCGATTCGCCCGGCTCGATCCGCGCCGTCCACTCGCCGTCGGCAAGGCTCTCGGCGTCGAAGAAGCTGGTGCCGCCCTGCCGCTCCTGCGGCACGCCGCCGGCCGGTCCGGGAGAGGCGCTCGGCCACTCCGAAGGTGCCTCGGACGGAGACGGGCCGGCCGTCACGAGTCCCGGCTCGGAGACATGGCGGATCTCCAGCTCCCACGGCTCGGGCGTGGAGGTGTCCGCGCTGGTCCGCTCGATCACGACGTAGTACGGACCCGCCTCCTGGCAGGAGTACGCACCGGCCTCGATCATCCGGTACGCATAGGCCGCGAGCGGTCTGGGAAACCGGCCGGCCGAGCCGAACTGCGCGTCATTGGAGCTACAGTCACTGCCCCGGCTGTCCTGGAGCGAAACCTTGACCTTGTCCCCGTAGGCGACCGTCGTACCGAGCTGAGGCACGGCCACCGCCGAAACATAGGCGTTCGTCGTAGCGTCGAGATTCAGCCGGTAGACGAGCTTGTCGCCGGGCCCGATCGAGTCCCGGTAGGTGGCGCCCGGCTCCAACAGCTCCGCGTCGCTCGTGGTCGCCGCTCCCGCGATCTGCCGCGCCTCGGGATCGAAGACATACGGGCTCGGCTCGCCGACCGCCGCCCAGGACCGGTCCGGCAGCGCCACCACGGCACCG
>NZ_FMDK01000129.1 GCF_900091995.1 Streptomyces sp. MnatMP-M17 | reverse complement strand
GGCGGGCGACCGCCGAGGAGGCGCTCGCGGGCATCGAGGGCGTCGAGATCGATGAGCTCGACCTCGCCGATCTCGACAGCGTCCGCGCGTTCGCCGAGCGCTTCCTCGCCTCGGGCCGCACCATCGACATCGTCATCAACAACGCCGCCGTCATGGCCTGCCCGGAGACCCGGGTCGGTCCCGGCTGGGAGGCGCAGTTCGCGACCAACCACCTCGGCCACTTCGCGCTCGTCAACCGGCTCTGGCCGGCGATCGAGCCGGGCGGCGCGCGGGTGATCTCCGTGTCCTCGTCAGGACACCGCAACTCGCCCATCCGCTGGGACGACATGTGGTTCGGGACCGGTTACGACAAGTGGAAGGCCTACGGCCAGGCGAAGACGGCCAACGCGCTCTTCGCCGTGCACCTCGACGCGCTCGGCCGTGACGCCGGCGTACGGGCGTTCTCGCTGCATCCCGGCGGCATCCTCACACCGCTCCAGCGGCATCTGCCCAAGGAGGAGATGGTCGCGGCCGGCTGGATCGACGAGGACGGCAACGCCGTGCATCCCTCCTTCAAGTCGCCGGAGCAGGGTGCGGCCACCCAGGTGTGGGCGGCGACCTCGCCTCAGCTGGCGGAGGCGGGCGGAGTCTTCTGCGAGGACTGCGACATCGCGGAGCCGGCGTCTGCCGACCCGTCGGTGCCCGGCGGTGTACGCGACTGGGCGACCGACCCCGAGCAGGCGGCGCGGCTGTGACGGCTCTCGGCCGAGCTGACCGGCGTCGACGCGTTCGCGCCCACCGTCTGAACGCCCGTCTGAACGCCCGCCTGAACGCCCTTGCCCCCGCGCTGCCCGCCGCACCAGGGTCCGGCTCACCGGCTGTGGCGGCGAGTGGCCGGGAGCCCGCCGTCGTGTATGCCACAGAGCTGGGCGCGGCACTCCACGGCTTTCAGCCCCAGGACGGCATACGGGTCTGTCTCGACCCGGCAGGACACCCTTTCTGTTTCTGGATCCGCACCTGACGCCACCCGGCCATCAGCACCTGACGCCGCTCAGGTGGTCCGGCGTTCGACAAGAGTCGTGGGCAGCGTGAGCTGCCGACGAGGCCCGGCGGGATCATTGATCTCGTCGAGGAGCAGCCGGGTGATGGCGCGTCCCATCTCCTCGGTCGGCTGGCTGACACTGGTCAGCGGCGGCACCGTATGGCGGGCGACAATCGAGTCGTCGAACCCGATGACCGCCACATCCTCCGGGACCCGCAGCCCTCGCTCGCGCAGCTCGGTCAGCGCGCCCGCGGCCATGACGTCGGACGCGGCGAACACGGCGTCGATGTCCGGGCGCCGGTCGAGCAGTGCCCGCATGGCGGCGCGACCGCCCTCCTCGGTGAAGTCGGCCGGTGCGATCAGCGACGCGTCCGGCTCGACGCCGCGCTCGGCATGGGCATCGCGCCAGCCCTGGAGACGGCCGTGGCCGACATCCATGTCGAGCGGTCCCGCGATGGTGGCGACGGTGATACGTCCCAGGCCGAGGAGATGGCGTACCGCCAGCGCAGCCCCGCCCACATTGTCGGAGTGGACATGGCTCAGTGGCTCGTCCGGTGAGCGCCGTCCCACCAGGACCGTCGGTATCCGTGTCTTCTCCAGGAACGCCGGCAGCGGATCGTCGCGATGGACCGACACCAGCAGCACTCCGTCGACCCTGCGCGCCTCCACGAACCGGATCAGCCGGTCCAGCTCGCGCTGATCACGTACCAGGATCAGCAGCAACTGCATCTCGGTGTCGGCGAGTTCGGTACTCACCCCGCGGATGACGGCGGAGAAGTACGGCTCGGTGGCCAGCCGGCTCTCCGACTCGGGGATCACCAGCGCGATGCTGTCGGTCCTGCTGGTGACCAGACTGCGGGCGGCGGGATTCGGTACGTAGTTGAGTTCCGCGATGGCCGCCTCGACGGCGGTGCGGGCCTTCGCGCTGACGCCCGGGAGGCCGTTGACGACCCGGGAGACCGTACCCCTGCCGACGCCCGCGAGCCGGGCGACGGCTTCCAGGGTCGGCCTGCGGGCCGCCCGTTCGGCGCTGCTCATCACGTCTCCTGACTTGTGCTTTCCTGGTGCCGCAGCACGGCGCCCACCAGGAAATTGTGCGGGGTCGCCGGAGAACCGGCGGCCCGGGGGCGGCACCGGGCCCGTTCGGGCGCCGGAACCGCATATGGCTCTTGACAGAGCCGGGTGTCAGCGGAGAGTCTTCCACAATCCATGGGAGCGCTCCCAGGGGCGTTCGAACCCACTCTGCGGAAGGACCTCTGTGGCCACCTCAGCACCCACTCCCGGGCGCGCCCTGGACCCCGCGGCACCTCTGAGCTTCCCGCCCGGCTTTCTGTGGGGCACCGCGACCGCCGCGTACCAGATCGAGGGCGCCGCCCAGGAGGACGGCCGTACACCCTCCATCTGGGACGTCTACTCCCGCACTCCGGGCCGGGTACGCAACGGCGACACCGGTGATGTCGCCACCGATCACTACCACCGCTGGCCCGAGGACGTCGCGATCATGTCCGGCCTCGGTGTCGGCGCGTACCGCTTCTCGGTGTCCTGGCCCCGTGTCCAGCCCACCGGCAGCGGGCCCGCGTCCGAGAAGGGCCTCGACTTCTACCGGCGGCTGACCGACGGACTGCTGGAGAAGGGCATCGATCCGGTCGTCACCCTCTACCACTGGGATCTGCCCCAGCATCTTGAGGACGCCGGCGGCTGGCCCGAGCGCGACACCGCCCTCCGGTTCGCCGAGTACGCGGCGATCGTCGCCGACGCCCTGGGCGACCGGGTACGGACCTGGACCACTCTCAACGAGCCGTGGTGCAGCGCCTTCCTCGGCTACGGTTCCGGTGTCCACGCTCCGGGCCGTACCGACGCCGCCGACGCCCTGCGGGCGGCCCACCATCTCAATCTCGGCCATGGGCTCGCGGTCCGGGCGCTGCGCGAGCGGCTGCCGGCCGGCGCCAAGGTGTCCGTCACCCTCAATCTGCACCAGGTACGGCCGCTGACCGACAGCGAGCCGGACAGGGACGCGGTCCGCCGGATCGACGGTGTGGCCAACCGCGTCTTCACCGGGCCCATGCTGTCCGGGATCTATCCGGCCGATGTCCTGGCGGACACGGCGGAGATCACCGACTGGTCGTTCGTCCGGGACGGCGACACCGCGCTGATCCACCAGCCGCTGGACTTCCTCGGTGTCAACTACTACTCACCGACCCTGGTCTCCCACCACACAGGACCTGCCGCACATGGGTCCGACGGACATGGTGCGAGCGACCACAGCCCCTGGCCCGGCGCCGATCAGGTGGCCTTCCACCAGACTCCCGGCGACCGGACCGCCATGGGCTGGACGATCGACCCGAGCGGTCTGTACGAACTGCTGATGCGGGTACGGCGGGACCACCCGGAACTGCCCGTCATGATCACCGAGAACGGCGCGGCCTTCGACGACTACGCCGCTCCCGACGGCGAGGTCCGTGATCCGGAGCGGATCGCCTATCTCCGTGACCATCTCGCGGCGGTCCACCGGGCCATCGCCTCGGGCGCCGACATCCGTGGCTACTTCCTCTGGTCGCTGCTCGACAATTTCGAATGGTCGTACGGCTACGGCAAACGCTTCGGCACGGTCCATGTCGACTACCCGACCCAGCGCCGCACTCTCAAGTCCAGTGCCCACTGGTACGCCCGGGTGACCCGTACGAACACGGTGCCGCCAGCGGAGTAGCCACCGGTCACCGGCTCCCGCCCGGCGTGCCGTATCCATCTGCCGACACCCGCTCACACCTCAGCAGATACGCGGCAGTTGCTCACCCAGCGGCATGTCCACCACCCGGGTCCCGCCCAGTCCGGTGGATGCCACCACCATGCCGGGATGGTCCGTCGTACACGTACCGATCACCACCGCACCCGCACCGAGCGGATGCGCGCGCATCGCCGCGAGCACCTTCTCGGCGTGCGCGGGCGGTACGAACGCCACGAGTTTGCCCTCGTTGGCCACATACAGCGGATCGAGACCGAGGAAGGCGCACGCGTTGGCGACGGCGTCCGGCACCGGGAGCGCACGCTCCCTGAGAGTGATCCCCGCGCCGGACGCCGACGCGATCTCATTGAGCGAGGTGGCCAGCCCGCCACGGGTCGGATCCCGCAGTACGTGCAGATCGGGGCAGACATCCAGCATCGCCCGGACGAGCGAGGCCAGCGGCGCGGTGTCGCTCTCGATCTCCACACCGAACTCCAGGCCCTCGCGGACACTCATGACGGCCACACCGTGCTCACCGATCGCACCGCTGACGATCACCACATCGCCCGGCGCGGCACGCCGGGGCCGGATGTCCACACCGTCCGGGATCAGCCCGATCCCGGCCGTGTTGATGAACACGCCGTCGCCGTGCCCGGCGTCCACCACCTTGGTGTCGCCCGTGACGACCGTCACGCCGGCCGCCCGGGCGGCGGCGCCCAGCGCCTCGGCCACCCTGCCCACCGTGGCGAGTTCGACGCCCTCCTCCAGAATGAAACCGCAGGACAGATAGGCGGGCCGGGCGCCCATCATCGCCAGGTCGTTGACCGTTCCGTTGACCGCGAGATCGCCGATGCTGCCGCCCGGGAAGAAGAGCGGGCGCACCACATACGAGTCGGTGGAGAACGCCAGCCGCGCGCCGCCCAGGGTGACCGTCGCCGAGTCGCCCAGTTCCGCGAGGACCTCACCGCCGAAGGCCGGCGCGAAGAGATGCTCGACGAGTTCGGCGGAGAGCTGACCGCCGCCGCCGTGTCCCATCACGACCTTCCGGTGGTCACGGAGCGGAGCGGGACAGGTCCAGCCGGAGAAGTCCGGTACGGCGGCGGCGGACCGTACCCGGGGCCGGACACCGTCCACCTCACGGATCCCGGTCGATGTCGGCTCAGCCAACGGAGGTCACCTCTTCCTGGGGACCGGCGGTGCCCGCCGCGTCCGGTGTCGCCAGCCTCCGGTACAGGTAGTACGCCGCGCAGGCGCCCTCGCTGGAGACCATGGTGGCGCCGAGCGGATTGCGCGGCGTGCAGACCGTGCCGAACGCCTCGCACTCATGCGGCTTGATCAGTCCCTGGAGCACCTCGCCGCTGCGGCAGTCCGTGGACTCCCGGGTCCGGATGCCGGTCACCGAGAAGCGGTGCTCCGCGTCGTACGCGCGGTAGGCGGGAGACAGCCGCCAGCCGCTGGCCGGGATCATGCCGATACCGCGCCAGGCCCGGTCGGTGACCTTGAAGACATCCTTCAGCATGGCCCGCGCGGCCGGACTGCCCTCGGGCCGTACCGCACGCGGATAGGCGTTCTCGACGGTGTGCTCGCCGGCCTCCAACTGGCGTACGGCGCGCCGGATGCCCTCCAGGATGTCCAGCGGTTCGAAGCCGGTGACGACGATGGGCACCCGGTGCCGCGCGGCCAGTTCGGGATACTCGCCGGTCCCCATGACCGTACAGACATGGCCTGCGGCCAGGAACGCCTGGACCCGGCAGCCGGGCGCGTTCATGATGGCGTCGATCGCCGGAGGGACCCGGACATGGGAGACCAGCAGGCTGAAGTTCTCGATGCCGAGCTTCTTGGCCTGATGGACGGTCATCGCGTTCGGCGGCGCCGTCGTCTCGAATCCGATCCCGAAGAAGACCACCTGACGGTCCGGATTCTCCTGGGCGGTCCTCAGCGCGTCGAGCGGCGAGTAGACCACCCGTACGTCCGCTCCCTCGCTCTTGACCTTGAACAGATCCCGGCCGCTGCCCGGCACCCGGAGCATGTCGCCGAAGGAGCAGAAGATCACCCCGGGACGGGAGGCGATCTCCAGCGCCTGGTCGATGGTCTCCAGCGGTGTCACACAGACCGGACAGCCGGGACCGTGGATGAGTTCGACCTCCTCCGGGAGGAGCTGGTCGATGCCATGGCGGATGATCGAGTGGGTCTGGCCGCCGCAGACCTCCATCAGGGCCCAGGGCCGGGTGACGGTGGTCCGGATGTCGTCGAACAGCCGGGCGGCGAGATCGGGATCGCTGAACTCGTCGAGATACTTCATCGAAGGTCCTCCTGTGGGGGTTGTGGCGTACGGCGGCTGGATTTCCCTGTGTCCTGCGGCCGTTCGGCTCCGGCCTCCTTCGCGGCCCGCCCCCACGCGTCCCCGAACTCCTCCTCCAGTACGCCAAGATTCTCGAACAGCCTGAGCGTCTGCTTCGCGGACTCCTCGTCGAGCCGCTGGAGCGCGAAGCCGACATGCACGATCGCGTAGTCGCCGACGTTCATCTCCGGCACATACTCCAGACAGACGTCCTTGACCACGCCGCCGAAGTCGACATGGGCCATCCGGGTTCCGTCGCGCTCCTCGATGTCCAGCACTCTGCCGGGCACAGCAAGGCACATTGCTTCCTCCTCACACATCGGTTGTTCCGCCTGCCGCTCGGCCCGTCACGGCCGGTCCCGTGCCGCCTCGGCCGTTCCCGGCCCTCTCAGCCCGTCGTGACCCGGGCGGCGACCATCAACTGGCCCAGTGCCAGCCCGCCGTCGTTCGGTGGCACCGCGCGGTGCCGCAGTACGGTGAAGCCGTCACGCTCCAGCCGCTTCGTACAGCCGGAGGTCAGCAGGGCGTTGCAGAACACGCCGCCGCTCAGTGCGACGGTGGTCAGGCCCGTACGGTCACGGGCCGCGCGGCACAGATCACGCACCAGACCGATCACCGCGCCGTGGAAGCGCGCGGCCACCGTCGGCGCGTCCGCGCCGGCCCGTATGTCATGAGCCGCCGCGGCCAGGACCGCAGCCG
>NZ_FMDK01000563.1 GCF_900091995.1 Streptomyces sp. MnatMP-M17 | reverse complement strand
GCCGAGGGAGCCGCCGAAGGAGGCACCGAGCGCGGCACCGATGGCGGCGATCTCGTCCTCGGCCTGGAAGGTCCGTACGCCGAAGTTCTTGTGCCGGGACAGCTCGTGCAGGATGTCCGAGGCCGGAGTGATCGGGTACGAGCCCAGATAGAGCGGCAGCTCCGCCTGGTGGGAGGCGGCGATCAGTCCGTACGACAGGGCCAGATTCCCGGAGATGTTGCGGTACGTACCGGTCGGGAACGCGGAGTCGGCCGGCGCGACCTCGTAACTGACCGCGAAGTCCTCCGTGGTCTCGCCGAAGTTCCAGCCGGCGCGGAACGCGGCCACATTCGCCTCGGCGATCTGCGGCTTCTTGGCGAACTTGGTGCGCAGGAACCGCTCGGTGCCCTCGGTCGGCCGGTTGTACATCCACGACAGCAGTCCGAGCGCGAACATGTTCTTCGAGCGCTCGGCCTCCTTGCGGGAGAGACCGAACTCCTTGAGCGCCTCGATCGTCAGCGTCGTCAGCGGCACCGGGTGGACCTGGTAGCCGTCGAGCGAGCCGTCCTCCAGCGGCGAGGTCTGGTAGCCGACCTTGGCCATCGGACGCTTGGTGAACTCATCGGTGTTCACGATGATTTCCGCGCCTCGCGGCACATCGCCGATGTTCGCCTTCAGGGCCGCCGGGTTCATCGCGACCAGTACGTTCGGCGCGTCGCCCGGGGTGAGGATGTCGTGGTCGGCGAAGTGCAACTGGAACGAGGAGACACCCGGCAGCGTCCCGGCGGGCGCCCGGATCTCGGCCGGGAAGTTCGGCAGCGTCGACAGGTCGTTCCCGAACGACGCCGTCTCCGAGGTGAAGCGGTCACCCGTGAGCTGCATCCCGTCGCCGGAGTCGCCCGCGAAGCGGATGATGACCCGGTCCAGACGGCGGACTTCCTTCTCGCCCGCACCTTCTCGACCCTCGTACCCGGACAGAGAGACATGCCGTTCACCGACGGCGCGCGCACTCTTGCCCGTGTCGTCGGCCTCATCGGCGTGCTCTGCTGGGCTACTGACCTGGCTGGTCACTGAACTGGACCTCCCTCGAGGCGGCTGCTCGGGACCGGCCGGCCGCCCGGCGGTCCCGGAGACCACCCTACGTCGGTAAGGGTCGCCTTCCCTGGACCGATCGTATGATGGACGCCGGGCTGAGATGAATCGGTGTGCCGGTTTGTCATGGTTTGCCCGCCCCCGAAGCTTTCCGTGACCGTGCTCGGCTCTCATCCTTTGGTACTAAGTCCTGCCCGGGGCTTCCGCGCCGCCACACATCTGCCGCCACCCGTCTGACGGGACGGCAGCGGACACGTATACGGCCGGTTGTCCCTCGGGCCCGCGGTCAGTTCCTCAAGGTCAGTTCCTCAGATAGGTCAGCACGGCCAGGACCCGGCGGTGATCCCCCTCACTCGGCGAGAGCCCGAGCTTCTGGAAGATATTGCTGACGTGCTTCTCCACCGCGCCGTCGCTCACGACGAGCTGTTTGGCGATCGCCGAGTTCGTCCGTCCCTCGGCCATCAGACCGAGGACCTCCCGTTCGCGCGGAGTCAGCCCGGCCAGTACGTCCTGCTTCCTGCTCCGGCCCAGAAGCTGTGCCACCACCTCCGGATCCAGCGCGGTGCCGCCTCTGGCCACCCGTACGACCGCGTCGACGAACTCCCGGACCTCGGCCACCCGGTCCTTCAGCAGATAGCCCACGCCCCGGCTGCTGCCGGCCAGCAGCTCGGTCGCGTACTGCTCCTCGACGTACTGCGAGAGCACCAGCACGCCTATTCCCGGATGCTCCCGGCGCAGCCGCACCGCCGCCCGCACGCCCTCGTCGGTGTGGGTCGGCGGCATCCGTACGTCCGCGACCACCACATCCGGCAGGGCGTCCTGGTCCGCCAGCTCGCCCACGGTCTTGATCAGCGCTTCTCCGTCACCGACACCCGCGACCACATCGTGTCCGCGGTCGGTCAGCAGCCGGGTCAGGCCCTCCCGAAGCAGCACCGAGTCCTCGGCGATGACCACCCGCACCCTGTCCTCCACGACCTTGTAGCCCCCACTGTCGAAGTCCGTCACTGTCGAATCCGTCCGGACCTGCTCGGCCCGGACGCGTCCCAGCATCGCAGTATTCGGATCGGTCCGCGCCTGCCTGTGGAAAACGTGACAGCCCCATGCGAATGCCTCCCGGGAAGGTCATCCCGGGAGGCATCGCTCAGTGTGTGGATGTGTCGCTCTGGTATGTACGGTCATGGCTGCCCGTACCCGCGCCGGCATCCGTGCTCTCACCCGCGCCAGGGCAGCTCCGCGGTCACCGTGGTCGGTCCGCCGGCCGGGGAGTCGATGACCAGGATCCCGTCCACCGCGTCCAGCCGCTCCGTCAGTCCGGCCAGCCCGCTGCCCGCCGAGGCGTCCGCGCCGCCCTGGCCGTCGTCCGTGACCTGGAGCATCAGCCGGTCGTGCGTCTGCCACACATCGACCGAGGCCCGCCGGGCCTGCGCGTGCTTGCTGATGTTCTGGAGGAGCTCGGAGACGGTGAAGTACGCGATGCCCTCGATCGCGGCGGCCGGCCTGGAAGGCAGATCGACACTCACGTTCACCGGGACCGTGCAGCGGGAGGCGACGGCCGACAGCGCGGCGTCGAGGCCGCGGTCGGTGAGGACGGCGGGATGGATACCGCGCGCCAGATCGCGCAGCTCCTGAAGCGCCGTCTTCACTTCTCCGTGTGCCTCGTCCACCATGCGTGCCGCGGCCTCAGGATCTTCGGTGAGCTTCTCCTTCGCCAGCCCCAGATCCATGGCGAGGGCTACGAGTCGGGCTTGGGCGCCGTCGTGGAGGTCGCGTTCGATCCTGCGCAGATCGGCTGCTGCCGTGTCCACG
>NZ_FMDK01000927.1 GCF_900091995.1 Streptomyces sp. MnatMP-M17 | reverse complement strand
GTCGGCGAGGCCGAGCAGCGGTGTGTCGGCGGCGGCGTCGAGCGCGGCCAGGGTGTACCGGTCGGCCAGGCGGACCGAACTGCGCAGGGCGGTCAGGGGGATGGAGGTCTGGGAGGTGCTCATTTCTCGGTGCTCCTCGGGGCGCTCCGTGCGGTGCGGCGCTGCTTCTTCGCGGTCTTGGCGCGGGCCTTGGCGACGGCGTCCGGCCCGTACATGCGCAGGCGGGGGCGCACGTGGGCGGGCCGGCCGAAGGACTCGGCGGCGTCGGGGGAGTCGGCGTCGGTGGTGAACAGCGGCCCGAAGGCCGGCATCTCCGTGAGCTGCGGGGCCCGTTCGCCCAGGCGCTGGGCACGCAGCCGCAGGCCGCCCTTGGGGGCGGGGATGCGGCCGCGGCCGATGACGGGCTTGACTCCGTGGTGGAGGAAGTTCAGCCGCACCCCCCACATCAGGAGGTTCGTGCGCCGCCAGTAGGCGGTGGAACGTTTCGCCCCGAAGTAGGTCAGGCCGAGCGGCGGAAGGAGGAACAGCGGGATGGCCGGCTGCGGGGGGAAGCCGATCAGCAGCAGCCAGATCCCCCACCAGAGGGGGAAGACGACCGCCCCGTACTTCAGCGTGGTGCGGGGCAGCCCCTCCCCCAGGTCGAGGCCGAGCAGCTCGTGCTGGCGGGTCTCGATGTCCCAGTGGCGGGAGTACGTGTGGGAGGTGCGCATCGCCGGCCGCCTCAGCCGGTGAAGACGGTCGTGATCTTGGCGCCGATGAACTTCAGGATCGTCACGGCCTGGTTCGGGGTGAAGATCATGACGGCGACGACGGCGCCGCCGACGATGTGCGTGATCAGCGCACCCCACTCTTTCTTCATCCAGTGGCCGAATCCGCGTACGGCCAGGACGGCCGCGAACAGGGACCCGACGACCGTGAGAATCCAACTCACAAGCCCGTTATCGGACATGGCGGATCGACTCCTATCGAGGTAGTGCGAAAAAGGGGTTGGGTGGGTGCCGGTCGAGGGCCCGCGAGAGGCCGGCCGGATGCGGCTGCGGCCTTACGCGGTCTTCGCGCTGACCGCGTCGACCTGCCAGCGGCTCGCGCCGCCGGCAGAAACCTTGGTGATGGTGATCTGGTAGGTCTGCTGGAGCTGCGCGCCGGCCAGGGCCCAGCGCACGACCGCGGTTCCGGTGCGGCGGTCGCCAGCGCCCGCGTCGACGACCCAGGAGTCGAGCGCGTCCAGCGACATGCCCGAGCCCAGGGGCTCGATGTCGGCGCCCGGGGCGGAGGCCTGGTCCGCGTCGCCGGCCGCCCAGGCGGTGAGGAAGTCCTTGACGACCTCGCGGGTGGCGTTCGACAGGCTTGAGTCCGCCTCGGGCCCCTGGGGGGCGTTGTAGGAGACGGCGCCCGGCAGGCCCACCAGGGCGGGCTGCCCGGTGACGACCACCCGGTCGCCGACCTGCGCGACCGGCACTTCCAGGGCCCTCCAGCCCGATGTCGTCGCCGCCTTGCCCTTGACCGTGGTGGTCACGCTGACGCGCACGTCGACCGAGACCCGGGCGCGGTGCGCGCCGGTCTGCGTGACCGCGCCCGGGATGGTCTGGGCGACCAGCTGCATGCCCGAGCCGTCCCAGCCGAGCTTGGGGTCGATCCCCTTGGCGAGGTCCGCCTCCAGCTCCTTGGTCCGCGCGTCCTTGTCGGCCGAGTTGAGGTTCATGTAGCTGCGCGCGAACCGGGCGGCGATCTGCTGGGCCGCCTCCACCGGCACGTCGTTCTTGCGGGCCTCGGCCTGCGGATCGGCCTGGATCACCGGCGGCGGCGTCTTCGCCGGGAACACCCAGGTGCGCACGCCGGTGAGCGTCGCCAGGGCGATGACACACCAGATCGCCACCCGGCCGGCGCGCCGGGCGAAGGAGCGCCCGGAGGTCTCCTCCTCCTCGGCCCAGCCGAGCCCGGCCCGCGGCGCGGGGCGGCGCCCGGACTCCTCCGAGCCGCTGCCGAATTCCCTCTCGTCCCCTGCGTCGGTCTTTTCCTCTTCACCGCCCCCGGGCTGCTTCTCGGGAAGATTCAGCATCTTCCGCAACGTACTCATCCCGACTCCTCGGCCGCATTCTCGATATCCGCCTCCGCCGCCCGGGCACGCCCATTCAGCGCGCCACCCGCACGGGGAAGATCACATCCAGAAATCTAGAAGCGCTCCCCTGTGGATAAAGTCCGGCGAACTCCGGCCGGACCGGCATGGGGCGGGACGCAAAGAAGTGGCCACGGGCAAGCCCGTGGCCACTTCTGGGGTGCGGTCCGCTGCCGCAGGGGGTCAGTCGGCGGTGTCCGGCCGGTAGTAGCCGGCGACCGCCTCGTAGGTGAACAGGTCCTTCCCGTCGACGGCCTCGCCGGCGGGGAAGTCGGCGCGCCGCCGCTTGTGCTGGCGCATCAGCTCCGCGCTCACCTCGATGCCCTCCTCGGCCAGGCGCCGGGAGATCTCCGCCAGCGCCAGCAGCTCCGCCGCCGGCTCCCCCTCGTACTCGTTATCGGCGAGTTCGTCCAGGTCCTCGTCGAACTCCGTGTCCCCCGGCTCTGCTTCCTCGTCCTTAACCAGGGTGACCACTCCCCCGCCGTCCCCGAAGTCCGCGGCCTCCAGCGCGGGGGCCGCCTCCTTGGTCAGCAGCGGCGTCGACTCCTGCAGCAGCGACGGCAGCCGCTGCGGGCTCGCCGAGGGCGGCGTGCCGTACAGGTCCTCGGTGCTGTACCCGCGCTCCCGGCGCAGCTTGAGGCTGTGCTCGCGGAAGGCGTCCGGGTCGGCGTAGGGGACCTGGATCCATATCCGCCGGTTGCCCTCGATGATCATCATGCGGCCGGCCCGGTCGATGCTCTCCGGAACGGGAGTCGTATTGACGATCATTTTCCACTGATTGGCGTTGTAGTTTCCCATCAGAATGAGGCGGAACATATTGCGCAGTCCCCGGCTTCCCACTGCCGCTTCGCGCAGGTCCTGGAAAACGCCGATGATGGTCACATTGACGTGGCGGCCCATGCGCATGACCGAGGCGATGTCGCCCCAGATGGGGTCGCTGGCGGGGTCGCCCTTCTCTTTGGTGTCATTCCAGTACGCTTTCGACGCGTCACCGAATTCGTTGCCCTCTTCCAGGATCAGGGTCAGGCGGTCGAAGTTCTTTCCCGGGTCCTTCTTCTTGACGTAGTTCCGTGCCTCGACCTCACGCGCGACCCACTTGATCGCGGACCGCATGTCGCCGACGTTGCCCGGGTCGGTGTACAGGTGCACGCCGGGGACACCCTCGAAGCAGATGATCGACGCCATCTTCACGTCGATGCCCACCACGGTCGCGCCCTGCCCGACGAGCTGGGTGATGATCATCTGGAGGAACGAGCTCTTGCCGCCGCCGGAGCCCACGCTCAGCGCCCACATCGCGGTCTCACCGGTCATCGACTTGAACACCGGCTTGTGCCGCTCGTCGATGCCCAGGACGAGTTGGCCCGGCTTGCACTGCGCGATGGCCTGCTGCACCGCGGTGTCGAAGAAGTCGACCGTCTCCGGCGGCTCCAGCTTCGGGCGCGGCTTCTGCGGGGTGAACACGACGCTGAAGGGATAGGACTTCAGGTTCCACTCCCCCGACCACCGTCCGCCCATCCGGTCCTGGACCAGCTCGCGCAGCATGTCCTTGTGTCCGTCCTGGCCGTGCCAGCCGTCGGGCAGCCGGATCTTCACGAACGAGCGGTCCAGCGGGATGGTCAGCGCGCGCAGCCGCTGGTGGTCGTCCCAGGCCGGGAGCATGTCCTTCATCGCCAGCGCCATCGGCAGGACCAGGCTGCGCATGTGCCGGCGCCGCGTCCTGCCTCGCAGCGTGAGGATCACCGCGAGCGGGGCGGCCACACACGCGGTGATCACAGCGGCGCCGACCACCCGCTGGTGCTCGTGCAGCCCCCACCACATCCAGGCACCCCAGCCCGCCCACGCCACGACGGCCAGACGGAGCAGAGCGTGGACACCCCGCGGGATCCCACCCGGCGCCCGCGGCTGCTCCCCCATCGGGGCGCCGCTGACGAACCGGCCGACGAACACCGCAGCCTGCTCCACTCCCTCCTCGATCTGCCGGTCCATCTCGGTGCGCGCCATGACCACCGTCCCTTCCGCTGCGCACTCACCAGCCCTCGCCGCAAGGCGGTCGGGCGATCACCTCGGACGGTAGAAGCGCCTGCCTGTGGATAAAGTTCGGCGCCCGCGGCGCGCCCGCTGGGTCATGTGACCGTTCGCGATTGTTGGCGGATGTTCGCTGTAGTTGGCGAGCCGACACCCAGGATCGATCAACTTACGCAGAGTTACGAACAACTGCCGTGGCCCGTGCTGGCTGCAGGGGAAGTCGTGCTGCCCTGGATGGGTGCTCCGTACAACGTCTGTCTTGATCCGTTCCAACTCATGCGTACTCGGTGATCTGCTCACGCCGTACGTCCGACTTGCCGAGTTCGAGTCGAGGCTGGCTACGGACGGCGGGTGGCCGCGTCGATGGACAGTGACGTGGCGGGTTGGGGAGGGCAAGGTGACCTGGCCTGTTCGTGACATGGCCTCGGTGCCAGTGCTGTCGTCCAGGATGATCCGGGGTTTCACGTGGCGAGCTGACCAGGGGCACCGGCCAGGTCTGCAATTCATGGTGTCGACGGGGCGGCTTCAAGGATTCGAGTCGCTGGAAGTGCAACAGCTTCTGCTGGCGCTGGACTACTTCGGTGTCGCTGAAGTCTTGCCGCAGCCGTTCCGCCTCGACCGGCGTGCGGCTGGGACCCGCTGGCAACTACGCTCTCCGGGGGTCGGTGGGCCGCTCCGACTGTGCGCGACCGTCGACGATGTGGCGCGGTGTTCGTCCGTCTTCGTCTCGGTCGTGTCCGAGCCCTGCGCCGGGCAGGTCATTGTGCTGGCGTGCTGCGTCCCGCCGCTCTGCTTCCTTCTCCGTGATCCGGTGAGCCTGCCCGCGGTTCACCTTGCGGCCGTGCTCCGCGAGCCAGCCGACAACGGTCGCGGTGTGGGTGCTGCTCAGCGTGTTGATGGCGTACCGAACTGCTGCGGCGTTGGATGCGGCCGCCGCGATCGCCTGGCGGTGTCGCTGAGCGTCCTCGCCCACCGGCCGTTGCCGGATCGTCCGCTGCCCACGTTCGCCGCGTGTTTGGTTCTGCCCGGCCAAAGGCCGGGGCGAAGGGTGCGCCGCCGAGCTCGGCGGCGGATCAGGCACGTCATCGGAGTGCCTTGCAGGCGCCGTCTCGATGTCCTGGCCAGCGGCCGTGGCCCACGGCAGCGTTTGAGTGCCAGAGGGCGTCGCGGTTCCTGGAGGTGTGGGGCTGGCCGTCTGTTCCACAGTGGTAGGGGCAAGGGGTACGCCGTACTTGGCGAGCCGTAGCGGCATCAGCGCCTCGATGGGGGCCTTGCGGCGCCAGTTGCGGCCGAACCGGGCCTGGAGGCGCGACTGGTAGATGAGCCGG